>NZ_QULD01000004.1:0-254446 GCF_003481425.1 Blautia sp. OM06-15AC
CTTTTTTCGAATTTTCTTATTTTTAGAAAAATATAGTTAATTCTGCATATTTTGTATTTTATCTGACTATTTACAATCTATCCGAAACCGTCCAAAAGAAAAGGCGCCTTCCGGCGCCCTTTCCCTTTCAACTCTTATTTCTCACGTTTACGATAAACAACTGCTCCGACCACTGCTGCTGCAGAAACGCCGAGCAGGATCACCCACAGCATCACCTGTGTGCGGTCTCCCGTGTCCGGACTCTTTGTTGCTTTCTTCAGATAGAATACGGTATCCGCCTGGCCCTTGCTTGAAACGATCGAAATCGTATGCTTGCCTTCTGCCAGACTCTTTGTATACTCGGCCTTCAGCGTAACCTGCGTATTCTCTTTTCCAGCCGTCACATAATTCTTCGCATCAATCTCTTTCTGGTCGATGAGAACCTTTTTGAGATCCTTTGCTTCAAAATCTGCGGTGAAGGAAAGCTCCTTGCCCTGCATACCTGACTGATTGACTCCTTTGGTAATCTCCGGAAGATTCTGCGCAGTCATCGGTTTCTGTTTCAGGCCGGCAATCGCTTTTTCCAGCGCTGCCGCATAACCATCCACCGTCTTCTGCTCCGTGATATTCTTTCCGCGTACAATCGCTGCTTTTGCATCATTGACTGCTTTTACGCTCTCGTCCGTGTATTTCTTCAGATCGTTTGGAATCTTTTTCACTGCGGCATCTACTTTGCTGTAGTCCGCATCTTTATACGTAAGGCCGGCAATCGCTGCCTCGATCTTTTTTGCGTAACCGTCTACGCTCTCCTGCTCTGTGACCGGCCGCTCGGTTACGACGCTGTTCTTTGCATCTTCCAGTGCTTTTACAGACGCATCGGTATACAGACTGAGATCCGCCGGAATCTTTTTGATGGCTTCCTCTACTTTGGAATAATCTGCTTTCCGAACCTGCAGTCCTGCCAGTGCATTTTCAATTGCTGCTGCCCAGCCGTCTACTTCTGCCTGATCCAGAATGGTTTTTCCGCTTTCTACGCTGTTGATCGCTGTCTGAAGCGGCTGAATGCTTTCTTCCGTATAAATACTCAGATCATTCGAAACTTTGGCAAGAGCCGCGTCTACGGCGCTGTAGTCCGCCGGTTTCAGGGTCAGTCCGTCAAGAGCTGCTTTCAGGTTTTCTGCAGACTGATCGACTTCCTCCTGTCTGCTGTCATCCAGATCCCATACAATGGCTTCTTTTGCCGCATTCAGTGCTTTTACACTCTTTTCGGTATAAATGGATAAGTCTTTCGGAATCTTTCCCAGGAGTTCTTCCACTCCCTGATAATCTGCCGGAACCGGTTTGCGTACCAGTGCTGCAATTGCATTCTCCAGTGCTTCCGCATAAGCATCAACTGCCTGCTGCTCTTCTACCGTTTTGGTGCGGTCGATGGATGCGATGACTGCATTCAGTGCTTCCACGCTTTCTTCCGTATAGATAGAAAGATCTCCCGGAACTTTGGCAAGTACTGCATCAACTTCTGTGTAATCTGCGCCAAGAAGCGTCAGTGCGTTTACTGCTGTCTGAATGGCTGCCGCATAACCATTTACGGTTTCCTGTTCAGCTGATGGCAGGTTCTCTTTTACCGCATCTTTTGCTTTCTGAACAGCTGCCGCGCTTTCTTCTGTATACCGGCCCATGTCCTCCGGGATCAGCGCCAGCGCTTCTGTTACTTTGGTGTAATCTGCGGCTTTTACAATCACAGTGAATTCCTGTGTGAAGTCAACGCCGGTTTTCTTTCCGTCTTTGATTGTCGCCAGAAGTTTTACGGTTCCGGCATTCGTTACTTTCAGGTTTGTGCCGTCTAAAACAGCACCTGTCATTCCGGCATCCGTGATTTCCCATGTGATCTGTTTCTGATCTGCATTTTCTGGAACTGCTTTGCCCGTCAGTGCGGTGATTCCCGGGATTTCTTTCGGTATGCCCTGGATTTCTGTTACAGCTACGTACTCATAGGTTCTTATCTGGATTTCAATGGCATCTTTTGTTTCCGTTTCTGCGATCTTTGTTACAATCCAGCTTCCGTTCCAGCTGTCTGCCTTTTTAAGCAGATAATCTGCCGGAGCCTTTTTGGCCTTTTCCGTAAGATCCTTCAGATTCCAGGAAGCCGCCGCTGCGATCACAGCCTCTTTTTCTGTTTTTATTCTTTCTTTGTCATCTTTCTTTTCATCCAGATTTGTTTTTTCTGAAAGTATTCGGATTTCTCTGTTCTCTGCATCATTTTTAATCTCCGTATCTTTGCCGAGAACGTCGCCTGCTTTCAGCGAAAGCTCTCCGAACTTCCACGTTTTGGCTTCCTCTTTTGCGAATGCCATGGTTGGGAACATCGTCACGATCAGAAGCATGGACAGTACAAACGAAAGCATTTTTTTCGTTTTCTTCATAACACAAATCCTCCTTTCCTTTTGATTGTTTTGCAGCCGCCAGGGGCCGCAGTTTCTCTTGTTACTTTCATTATACGTGTGTCAGAAAAAGAGTCAACGGGCCGTAAAAATTCGTAAGAATTCTTGTGCATTTCTGCTAAAATACTTTCAACGTTTTTTCACAATACTTCCATGAATTTTTACGGCCCGTCAGATTTTCTTAAGATATTCCTTTATTTGTGATGAAGCACATATTTCACATACGCAATTCTGCGGCTGTCCGGTGCCCAGGAGTTGACGTTGATACTGCCCTGGCCGCCGAAAAGATCCAGCACTTTTTTCTTATTCTGTCCGTCATAATCCATCATTCCAAGCGATACATACATGTTCGGCAGATGCTCATTCGGTTCCAGCTCACCTTTAGCGAAGGTCAGGTAAATGACGTGTTTTCCATCCGGCGAAACGTGGCCGAACCAGTTGTTGGCATCGAAATCGGTCATCTGGGTGAGACCGCTGCCGTCACGGTTCATCCGCCATACCTGCATCAGACCGCTTCTGGTGCTGTTGAACCAGATGTGCTTTCCGTCCGGTGAATACTCCGGACCGTCGTTGTAGCCTTTGCCGTCCGTCAGGCAGGTTTCCTCGCCGCCGTCTGATGGAATCGTACAGATCTCAATGCGCATAGTCTCCTCCTCCGGCTTTTTGCGGAAGGCACAGTACGCAAGCTCTTTTCCGTCCGGCGACCAGCCGTGCAGATAGCTGAGACCCGGTCCGGTGAGGTCTTTTGGTTCACCGCCTGTCATCGGGAGCACGTAGATGTGGGATTCATACGTTCCATCTGTGAGTTCCGGCGGCATGCAGCTTACCGCCAGCAGCTGGTTGTCCGGTGACGGAATGTGGTCATTGTTGCACTGCACGCAGAAACCGGTATCAACCTGCTCCACATGGTCTTTGTCGATCTCATAGCGGTAGATTTTTCCATCCGCATTATAAAGCAGGGTGTTTCCATCGTTCAGCCAGTTCGGTGCCTCGATGATTCCCGGAAACTCATGCAGCACGGTTTCTTCTCCGGTCTCCACATCCATCGTGCAGAGAATGCTGTCGGTGTTGTCTCTGTCCCCTGTCCATCCGGAGAGCATTTTTCCGGCGCGGCAGGTATCCTCCAGTGTTGCCGCATCCATATCCACAATCTGCAGTGCACCGTTTGCACGGGCGAACTGGAAGCAGGCTTTCAGATCAACCATGCCTTTTCCAAGCGGCGCTTCCTGGCCGGTGATTTTCATATCTTTATAATGAACGGCTTTGACTCGGTCCGCATGCGCCCAGAGGAACTCTTCCGGGTCGACGCCGCCGCAGTACATCCAGCCGACATCTACTTCTGCTCCGACTTTTTCACCGCAGGCTTCCAGGAGATATTCGTACGCTGTTTTTCCATTCACGCGGATACAGATATCTTCTTTTTCGTTGTGAATCAGAAGACCTGCTCCGGCTTTTTCCAGTTCTTCTGCCAGTTCGCGGTATCTTGCAGCGGTTTCGTCCAGAACATCTTTTGTCAGGCGTGCCGGGCTCTTTACGACAAACCAGGAAATGTGGTATTTCTGCGCCAGTTCTGTAAGAATGGCAAGTTCTCTTTCATAGTGGTATTCATCCAGGAAAATGTGGACCGCATGAACCTCAATGTGGTATTTTGCAAGCAACGGCATTGCCTGCTCCAGATCCTCCGGGATCCAGAAACCGTAGTCCCTGGCATCAACACGGAATCCGAGACACGGCTCGATCTGGCGGTAGCCTGCCTCATAGATTTTCTTTAAAAATCCTTCGGGATCCTGTTTCCATTCTTTGGATACCCCATACATCTGTACACCAAAATACATATTGGTTTCCTCCTTCTCCAGATCCGCTGTTTCCCCATTTTCAGCGGATTTTCTTTTCCTCCATTTTACCACATTTCTTCTATTATAGATATGATTTTTCCTGTCAGTTATAAGAAACACGCTTTGCGTAAAAAAGGCGCCCCGTATGTGTTTTTTCCACATACGGAACGCCTTTTTCCGCCATTTTTTTCAGGGCCTGGTTATTCTTACACAAACTGGTTCGTTTTCTCATCGTACTCATAGTCGATGAGCGCCAGTTTTTCCCGCAGATCGGATTCCTCTGTCTGCATGGCCGCGCAGAATTCTGCGAGCGACGGGTAAAAATCTCTTAACTGCGTATTGACATAGCTCAGCAGCATTACGGGATCTTTCGGCATCATTCGTCTACTACCTCCACACCTGGTTTGATCATTGCCTTCAGGCCGCCGTTTTCCACATCCAGAAGGATCGTATCGCCCTCGCTGACCTGACCGCCAAGGATCAGTTTTGCGGTGCTGGTTTCTACCTCTTTCTGTACGAAACGTTTCAATGGACGGGCGCCGTAAACAGGGTCGTAGCCGCCCTCAATGACAAACTGTTTTGCAGCCGGGCTCAGTTCGACGGTAAGCTCCTGGTCTGCCAGACGTTTGTTCAGTCCTTTCAGCAACAGATCTACGATATGACCAATGTTGTCTTTTGTCAATGGTTTGAACATAATTGTTTCATCCAGACGGTTCAGGAACTCCGGACGGAAGTGTGCACGCAGATCCTGCATGACCAGGTTTCTCGCCTCTTCGGAGATGCTGCCGTCATCCTGAATGCCGTCCAGCAGATACTGGGATCCGATATTGGAGGTCATGATCAGGATCGTATTTTTAAAGTCTACGGTACGGCCCTGGGAGTCGGTGATACGGCCGTCATCGAGTACCTGCAGCAGAACGTTGAAGACGTCCGGATGCGCTTTCTCGATCTCATCGAACAGAACAACAGAATATGGTTTTCTGCGCACTGCCTCAGTCAGCTGGCCGCCCTCCTCGTAGCCTACATATCCCGGAGGCGCTCCGATCAGACGGGAGACGGAGTATTTCTCCATGTATTCACTCATATCGATTCGAACCATGTTGTTCTCATCATCAAACAGCTTTTCTGCCAACGTTTTCGCAAGCTCTGTTTTACCGACACCGGTAGGTCCAAGGAACAGGAACGAACCGATCGGTTTTGTCGGATCCTTGATTCCGGCTTTGGAACGGATGATCGCATCCGAAACCTTGGTGACTGCTTCATTCTGGCCGATAACTCTCGTGTGAAGTTCATCTTCCAGGCCGAGGATCTTAGTTCTCTCGCCTTCGGTCAGTTTTGCAACCGGGATTCCGGTCCAGCGGGAGACAATTCTGGCAATCTCTTCATCCGTTACACTCTCGTGTACCAGTGAGAGATCTTCATTTTTAACTTTTTTCTCTTCTGCTTCCAGCATCTGCTGTAATTTCGGGAGTTCACCGTACTGCAGTTCAGCGGCGCGGTTCAGATCGTAATCATTCTTTGCTTTCTGGATCTGGCGGTTCATGTCCTCGATCTGCTCACGCAGTTTGGACAGTTTCTCAACGGAACTCTTTTCATTTTCCCACTGTGCCTTTGCAGAATTGAAGGTATCCTTTAACTCAGCCAGCTCTTTCTGCAGTGTTTCCAGACGCTCGCGGCTCAGATTGTCGGTCTCTTTTTTCAGTGCGGCTTCCTCGATCTGCATCTGCAGAATCTTACGGCGCTGCTCATCCAGCTCGGCCGGCATGGAATCCAGTTCTGTCTTGATCAGGGCGCATGCCTCGTCGACCAGGTCGATTGCTTTATCCGGCAGGAAACGGTCGCTGATGTAACGGTTCGAAAGGGTTGCGGCTGCAACGAGGGCACCGTCGGTGATTTTTACGCCGTGATAAACTTCGTAGCGCTCTTTTAAGCCACGCAGGATGGAAATCGTATCCTCTACGGTCGGCTCATCAACCTGAACCGGCTGGAAACGGCGCTCCAGGGCGGCATCTTTTTCGATGTACTGGCGGTACTCATCCAGCGTTGTGGCACCGATGCAGTGCAGTTCGCCTCGTGCCAGCATAGGTTTCAGCATGTTTCCGGCATCCATCGCGCCGTCGGTCTTTCCGGCGCCGACGATCAGGTGCAGCTCATCGATGAACAGAATGATTTTTCCGTCGCTCTTTCTGACTTCCTCCAGAACGGCTTTCAGACGCTCCTCGAATTCGCCACGGTATTTTGCTCCGGCTACCAGGGCTCCCATATCGAGGGAGAAAATGGTTTTATCTTTCAGGCTCTCCGGTACATCGCCGTTGGCGATTCGCTGGGCCAGGCCTTCTACGACTGCGGTTTTACCAACACCAGGCTCACCGATCAGAACCGGATTGTTTTTTGTCTTACGGGACAGGATACGGACAACGTTCCGAATTTCGGTATCACGGCCGATAACCGGGTCCATTTTCTGGTTTCTGGCTTTTTCTACGATATCCTGGCCATATTTTTCCAGGGTGTCGTATGTTGCCTCCGGGTTGTCGGTGGTAACTCTCTGGTTTCCGCGCACGGTGCTTAATGCCTGCAGGAAACGTTCTCTTGTGATGCCGTACTCCTGAAACAGTTTTTTCATGGACGGGCTTGGGTTTTTCAGCATTGCCAGGAAGAGGTGTTCTACGGAAACATACTCGTCTCCCATGGCTTTCGCCTCATCCTCAGCATTTATCAATGCTTTATTCAGATACTGACCGATATACGGCTGACCGCCGGATACTTTGACGCGGTCGTTCAGCGCCGTCTCGACACGGTTCAGAAAATGTTCTTTGTTGATTTCCATCTTTTCGATCATTTTCAGAATCAGGCTGTCGTCCTGATGCAGGAGGTTATACAACAGATGCTCCTGCTCTATTTCCTGGTTGCCGAAATCGTATGCGGTCTTTTCCAGGTCCTGTACAGCCTGCAGCGATTTTTGTGTGAATTTACTGATATTCATAATCGGCTTCCTCCTTATCTATTTGGGTGCTAACATTCGCTCCGAACAAAAAGAGCGTTGATGTGAATTTTCTTTTCTTTCTTTGTTCTAGTCGTACTATAACACTAGTTATTAGCACTGTCAAGTGGTGAGTGCTAATTTTTTTGTGAAGAATTTGTGAAGCCTTGATTTTACGGGCTTCACAGGGATTTTTCACTTGCTTTCGCACTCGATTTTCTTGATTTGACCACATTTTTACGACAAATCTTTTGAAAAATATATTTGTCTGATTTTCTTACCACATTTTACGACAACGACTTCTGGTTTATACCACAGCAGGTACGTTTTCCGGCAGGTTCATTTTAGACATCTCGTTCTCCACGTGAGACTTCTCAGCAATATGATTATAGACATTCATTGTGATCTGTGCATCTGAATGGCCCATCACATACTGCATAACTTTGGGATTGACGTTGTTTTCACCCAGTCTAGTACATCCCGTATGACGAAGGGTATGCGATGAAATAGGAGGCATCAGCTCCGGCTCTCGCTTCTCTTCTTCTGCCAGTTTGCTTTCTTTTTTATTATAGGCATTGACAATATTTTTCAGAAAGCTGTTCACTCCCGCCGGCATGATCGGACGTCCATGCTTTGTATTGAAAATGAATCCACTGCGTCCACCGATCTCCACATTGCTCTGCAAACCAAGCATCAGGTTCAGCTCTCTCTGTTTACGGAACGCATCATATACCATCTGTGTCATAGGAATATCTCTGATTCCCGCATCCGTTTTGGTTTCTGAATCATGGAAACAATATCCGTCATCACCTTCATAATACACAAGCTGTCCACCTACATGGATCTCCCGGTTCTTCATATCCACATCTGACCAGGTTAAGCCGATGGTTTCACTCACTCTCAAGCAAGCCCCAAACATAACCTGCATCATTGGAAGATGAGGCTTATACACATTACTCTGTTCAACAAACTTCAGAAGTTTTTCCTGCTGTTCCAGTGTCAGTGCTTCCTTCTCTTTTGCCGGAGCCCCATAATCTCCAAGTGTTCCTGTTACCGGATTCTTACGGATAATCCCATCTTCCACTGCCAGTTCAAAACTGGGATTCAATAAGCCATAAAGACCTTTGATCGTACTGTGTGCCAGTCCTTCATCTGACAATGCGGAAAAGAACGTCCTTACATGTGATGTCTTGAAATCCACAACACGAATGTTTCCAAGAGTATTTCGTATCCGGTAATCCCACATACGGATATAATTCTTCTTCGTTCTTTCCTTGATATTCTTTGTTGCCATGTATCGCTCAAACAACGTATTCACAGTCAGCTTCTTGACTGATGCATCTGTAATAAGCAGATCATCCATATCCTTATTGATCTTCTTTTCCATTTCTCGTAAACTCGCCAAATCAGCTGCATAAACCGAATTACGCTTTCCGGTAATTTCATCTTTGTAGCGATACTCATAACGTCCATCAGGACGCTGGTATTCACCTGTTTTTAAATTTCTGCCTTTATTATCTTTTCTTGCCATATCAATCATTCCTTTCACTTCATTTTTCGTTATTCGGAATGATTTTTGTCCTGTCGGTATCAGTCATATACTGTCTGATATCTGCTCACAGATTAACATAATATTTTATGATTTCCAAGGGTAAATTCCTGCAAAATGCTAATTTTTATTTGCCTGTTTTACAGGAATATTTTCCCTTTTTTGCTTTTCATTCCGAAGGAAAGTTGTTGTATTTTATCTTCTCATCTTTCATTACACTGCCATTGCATCAAGATATTTTTTTATCTTATCCACGTTATAAAGAACACGTCTTCCAATAATCACTCTTGCTTCTGCATAATCTGCAATTTTCTTTGCAGTTACTTCTCCGCAGGATAACATTGCCATTAATCCTTCAATATCTACCGCCAGACGATTCTCAGTCTTATACTCTGTTGTTTTTCTCATGATGCACATACCTCCTTTCCTCCGTATTCTTCTGCATCACCTCCCAGACAGCGGTTATGCCCGTTGTCAGTACACTCTACTTTTTGTTTAGACTTCTTACGATGATTTTCCATTCCGTTCGGCGTGTTGGCTTCCATTTGTACACCTGCTGTCAATGTTACAATCAACCTCTATCAGAATTATTCTGAATGTCGGCAGCTTCTTTCCAAACATACCGACCGTTTCCGGAGTATCTTCAACGCTCCCCATAAAAAGCTATGGATCTTGGCATCTGTGTTAGCTACATTTTCTATAAAGGAAAATATGGTGTACAGCTCATTCAATTTTCAAGATACAAGAAGGATTTTAAATATCCCCTCATCTATACAGCCCTGCGAGGGTAAAATGTTATTCGATTTTTGGAATTTTAAAAAATCCTTTCACTAATAAAGCCTGACAGAAACGATTTACCAACCTGCTTTTGCGATAATTCACAAAATATTTACATTTCAGCTTTCACTTTCGCTTTAATGCGAACTTTATTGTTCTGTCATTATAATTCGCTTTAATGTTAATGTCAAGTATTTTATTCGCTTAGTTGCGAATGTTTCTGTTTACATTCTGAGATTTTGATAGTAAAATGGAATTATCAAATAGAAAGCAGGAAATCTGATATGACAATTGGTGATAAAATAAAAAGAATCCGGACATTCCGGAATATGACACAGGCAGAACTCGGTGCAGCTCTTGGCTGGGGCGATAAAGGTGCAAACCGCCTTGCCCAATATGAAACTAATTACCGGGTTCCCCGTAAAGATCTGGTTACTGAAATGGCTAAGATTTTGGATGTGAATCCACTGACACTGCATGAGCCAACTACGATGAATGCTTCTGAACTGATGGAAATCCTGTTCTGGATTGACGAATTTAATCCTGGCATGATTAATCTCTTTCAATTAGAGACTTATCCAAGCGAAAAATCAAATTCCAGTGGCGATACCGCTATCCGCTACCATGATTCTGATAGTTGGCCTGCTCATCCGCCTATTGGTATGTGGTTTAATTATGGGATTCTCAATGATTTTCTAAAAGAATGGACACTTAGAAAAGAAGAACTGACATCTGGTGCGATTACCAGAGATGAATATTTTGAATGGAAAATCAACTGGCCACAGACCTGTGATGATTGTGGTAAACGGGAACCGTCGAAACAGTGGCGGAAATCAAGCGAGTAGAGCTTAGTGAAACTTAGCAAAACTTAAATTTATTATATTTTTTTCTTTTTACTCAAGGAAAAGGCACTGAAAAACCGATAATCCATTGTTTTCAGTGCCTTTTTTGCATATTTTTCTATTAAGATTCTCTCACATGCTTATATAAGTGAAACTTAGCGAAACTTAAATTATGCCCAATATGGAATGTACTTTTTATATCTTGGTGCTGTATCCGGGTCCATTACTTTAATATATCCACCTTCGACAGCACTGGTAAGAAGTCTTGATGCCTTGGCCTTCTCTTTTTCTCCCAGACCAAATATTTTTCGAATATCTGAATTAGAAATACCTTCAAAATTGACATATGCTAGACACGCCTGCATATAGCAAGTCCGCATCCGATCTTCTTTGGTAGTTAATTCAAATGGTACTTTTGCAAACAATATTGCTTTTGTGAATTGGTTATTCTGATTTTCAATTCTCGGAGCAAGCAGCTCATTTTTACCGGTTGCTTCAACAATCTTATCATAACCACTGCCACGCTCCTCACAAATACCACATTTGTGCATAAATCCGGCAATGTTTTCATTTCTGGATACTGGCACCGAATCTACAATTCTTTCGATTGCCACCAATGGTGCTCCGGCATTTGAAAACTCGATTCGATTTTTAAACACCTCCACCATTGGATTCGTTCCCCTTTGCTGAAGATCCTGATGTATCATAGCATTTGCCAGCAACTCACGGATAGCGATTTCTGGAAAACTGACAACAGATTTTCTCGTAGTTTCCACAATGACTTCTTCTTGCGGAATAATTGTCATAATATACTGCACGATTTCTTCATGTGAAAATGCATAACCTGAACAAAATTCCTTTTCTCTTATAGCATCCAATCTGGAATTTTCCTTGTACCAAATAACTCGAACCGATCTCCTATGCAAAGATTCGAATTTTTTCAAATCTTTTGCAATCATCAAAGCACCCATATTCGTGATATCCCATGTCCCGGCATCATTTTTCATAATAAATTTTTCATGTTGCAGGTCTTCTAGTACCTTATCTCGATTTCTCGGAATCGGCATTTCAAGTTTGTCATAATATTTAGAATAATCCAGTAATGACACCATTTCATCCTCATTCAGATTTCCCATCGCAATTCGCAATTCATATGGTGTGGAATCAAATGTTCTCCACAATTCTCTTTCTTTATCCGGATACTCTTTTAAGTTCTTTTTATTTGTTCCAATTCTTATATACTCCCCACCAGCGAACTGTACCGGCTGTTTTTCTGCACAAGGAATCTCCATCAGCACAACCATTCCTTCATCCATCGGAACCTCAAAAAATCGGAAATTAATTCTTGGTGAAAGCATCCTGGAAAGCCATGCTTCCAATTCTTCATTTCCCTTTTTCATTTTGCGATACTGAAATTCAGTGCCTACAATTTTGTGCGTTGCATCATCCACACCCCAAACAAGATATGCTTTTGGTCGTTCGCATAATGCTGCTGAATTGCTCAAAGCAGAAATATATTCACCAATCATCTGTGGCTGTTTATTATTACATTTAAATTCTACCCACTCAGTCTCATCCGGAAGTTTTGCAAGTTCCCGGACAAGGCTTTGCAGATATTCTACTGATCGTATTGCCATAAAATCACCCTCTAACTTTGCAATTAACACTATTTTGAAAGAATATCTCGAAAATTAGCATAAACCATCTTAATAATGTCTGGTTCATTATAATATCGTGCAACTAACTCGTATATTTTTATTAAGTTGTTAAATGTGTACTTTTTTCCATCAATTTTTGTAAACGGTCCATCACTTTCAATTAATACTCTTGTTTTTGGTATCAAATACAATTTTTCTTTATTCTTTTCATTTGTTACCATGTTAGAATTAAGTGAAAAATAACATCCTATATCCACTAATTGTTGCAATTGCTCTCCGTTTCCATTAAACCAATGAATAATGCACCTACGAGGACAATATTTTTTCAAAATAGATATTGCTTCTTCCTCCGCTCTTCTAAGATGCACAGACATTAATTTATCCTTTTCTGCACACACTCTTACAATTTGCTCAAAATACATACATTGTTTATTACGCGAAATATAACTTTGTCTTGAAAAATCAAGTCCTATTTCTCCTACATAATTAGTTGTATTTACCAATTGCATAAAATCATAAAAATCCGCATCTTTCAGTGATACATCCTGTGGATGGAATCCAAGTGCAAATTTCAAATATTTTGTTTCCGGATATATGCGTTTACAGGATATATATACTCCAGGCGAATTCGTCATGCACAATGTATATTGTTTTCTTTCATTTATTCCGTCATATATTTTTTGATGCTCTTTGTAATAATCCAGATGAAAGTGTGTATCAATAAGGTGTTGAATCATAATCCCAGATACTCCTTCATTCTCTGATCTGCGGAAAAAAGTTGTACTAAATCCTCTATACTTTTCTTGTATAATGATAAAAATTTTTCAACTTCCTCTTCTGTTAATTCTCCTACGCATCTAATATATCTTTTTAATTCTTTATCCGAAGAATGTTTACAACGATAGATACTTCCAAGCACCGCTCTTAAATCTGCACTCTTCTCACTTTCTTCATATTCTATCAAAAAATCATAAGCTTCTCCCTGATAAGAATATTTTTTTATCTCATCTATGTCCAAAAGTGAACTTTTGCGTATCAAACACGGATAACAGTATCCACAGTTTACAGGATATTCTTTAGAACCCTTTTTATTATATCTTGCTAAACAAGGATGTGAGCATGAAATTGTATCTGCATAACAGCTTTTAAATGCATCTGTATCTTTAACTTGTCCTACAATCTCTCTCTTTGTATTGTACGCGAAAAAATTGGTAATAGTATTCTTTATTCCTACCTTTTCTAAGATATCATTAAATTGTCTTAAAAAGTACGGATGAGTAGTTCTTGTGCTGCAAGTCCCTTTTCTTCCTCCCGTTAATGGAATATTGAGTCCGATAAATCCATTTTCTGGAATATAAACCGGTACATTTTCTCCCAAAATACCAGCCACACTAAGTGCTGCACATAAAAACAGTAATGATCTGCCACGAGAGGTATTTTCACTCCCCTTTAATATTCCTTCTTTTTCACTTATAGGAGCTCTGGAATTTGCTGTAAAACTAATAAATTTAACGAATTGTTCTGGATAAAGATCCTGAAAAGTCCTGGCAAATAAATTCTGTCTTTTTGCAAGTTTAGGATATTCATTGTGTCCGATTAGACAAGGAGACTCCCCTTGTTCTAACAGTTTAATCGCACCACAAAAAGAATCCAATCCTCCAGAAAACAAGCATACACAATTACAGTTTTGAACATTCAAATGAATTCTATTTGCATGTTCCCTATAACTATATATTATCTCACTTTTTCTAAATGTAATATGCCAATGATCCCCTGTCAAAAATCCCAGTATGTTTTCCCATTGCAATTCCGTACGCTTCCATTTCTCATATTCTAATACTGGAATAGATACGCTTATCTCTCTAGTCCAACAGTCTTTAAATTTTCTTCTGGACACTCTTTTATCCAAAGCAAAAATACTCAAACCTATTATGAACAAATCTTCGTATATTGTAGAAATCTGCAGTTGATCCATTCGGTACCAGCTATCCGTTATATTGGTAAAAATCGTACTATATTTTTTTCGGTTAATTGAAAAGACATATGCATCTTTCCATTCAGCATCTGGTTTTTTCTCTTGTTCTTTATCAATCCAAAACTGCATCCTTAATCCTCCCCATAATACTTTTCAAATACAGATAAGGCATCGCTTAATGCATCCTCCACAATTTGCGATGTTCCCATGTTAGAAAAATCAACCGATTTCAAATTATCCAAGTTCAAATCACCGTCAATACTGTTTTCTATATATTCATGCATGTCATTTAAAATTGCAGATGTTTGTGCAGGTGTTTTCCCTTTGGATATTTTTTCTTCATATCGAAAATCAAAGTTTTCTTTTATGTATTCTTTCAACATTTCCTTCAGTAATATATCAACTGAAACATTCCCTATATCCGCAATATCTTCTATTTCTAAATTCTCCATAGCCTGTGACAATGCATCCGCTGCCATATTATCTTCTACCGATGCACCATAATTTGTAAATTCATGAAGTAATTCTGTCCAAACAACTTCTGACGATTTTCCAATAAGATCTTCACGATGATACTCACGTAATGCATTATCTATGCCTCCAGAGGCAACCTTTTGTGCAAAACCTAAGACTCCTGCTGCCGCCGATTGAAAACTACCACCTGTCGACATATCTTTTTTCATTGCGGTTGCATATTTACTGGCCGCTTTTGCTTTAGAATCAAAGTCTCTATTATTTATAAAGGCCGTCACTGCTCTTTTTGCGGTTGACCAATGCGGTGTTGTTGGTGCTATATATCCTTTTGATGTACCCATATTAGCTTTCCCTCTGCTCTTTTATTTCTGTAATCTGCTCGTCTGTTAACGTTCCTCTTTTTACCATGTTTTCTAATACAGTATTCATATTTTCCATATCACTATTATACATTGTTCTTAACGCAGCCATATCACCTGCTTTAATAGGAACTGTTGATTTCCCAATTGCATCCACTATTTTTCCTTTATATGCATCAAAATTCAAAAACAAATCTCTTACAACAAAAAATTTCATTTCACCTTTTTCGATTTTAGATGCAACAACCTTAAATGTATCCGCAATTTCTTCTGCACTCAATTTTTTCATATCTTTTATAATAGCCACCATTTGACCAGATTTAGCTCGTCCAATTCTTTCTAAAATTTCTTTCGTATTTTTACTGAATCCAGACTCGTCAATACTAGATCTTTTCAAATTTTCTCTTGTCAAATAAAAATATTTTTCCAATCGATATTTTTCTAATTCAACAGGTTTGCATTCTAGCCACTTTTTTATTTGTGCTGTGTTCCACGGATTCTGAGCATCAACCTTTCCTTCCTTCACTTTTGTTCGAATTTCCTTAAATTCTTTATTTTCAGTATCAAATTCTTTATTCCATTCATTCAATTGTATAAACAAGTCATTATCCAGCTTTTGCAGCACTAATAATTTAGCTAAAATGGAAATATCAATTTCATCACCATAATAAATTTTTGCCAACTGGCGTTTGGTAATAAATGTGTTCAAAAAACGTTTTGCCTGGCGTGGATTGCCTTTCAATGTAGAAGCAACAATTTCCCTTATTTCATCAATAATTTTCGCCGTTTCTTTAAAAGCTGTTTTTCCCCCATCTTGCCAATTCAACCCTAACTCATCAATCAACTTATTAATTTCTTCTAATGTAATTACATCCCCAGAAATTGTTCTTTTTTCTTCAAATATCTTATCTATTAGATGCTTAAAACTCTCTTGTTCCAAATAGCTTTGTGTGACCAGTAATAATAGATAATTTTGTATATCCTTTGCCGATAACTCCGGGATATATATTGGCAATTGAATAATTTTTTCAATGTATTCTTTGTCCAGTTCTACATCAAATCCATTCATTGGTGGATACTTTTCACGGATAGAGTACTTTATAACATTTTCATCTGCAGCAATAATAAATGTTGTCCTGTCAACAGACAAGAATAGTTTAATTACTTCCAATATTTCAATTATTCGTTCTGGACGACATCTGTCTAAATCATCTATCATTACAACTACATTTTTAATATCGTCACTTTTCAATGCATCAGAAAATTCCTCTCTAAATTTTCTGATATTGTTTATCGTGCTTTCATCATTTGATACATCTTCCTCTTTCCAATATTCATCTTTTAATGATTGTATGGAATTTGCTGCATTTTTGACTGTATTTCCAATTTCTTCAGCACTTCCCGTTACATTCAACAACATAGGCAATGGATTTCCTGTGGCCACGCTTGCAACTACAGGTGCAAGCGTGGATATTGCTTTTGTTCCTAACTTAAACCAGTCAACTCTTTTTATTAATTTTCCCAATTTCTTTTTAGTTTCTTCTACAGGAACTTCTTCTTTAAGTTCCTGTAACAAAGCCTCCATAATTGCGGTTTTAGCATCGTCATATGATTCAAACATCCATGCATTAATAGTTACACAAATAATTCCGTCCTGACTCTTAAGTTTTTCACCTATTAACTTCAATAAGGTTGATTTTCCTGCTCCCCATAATCCAAACACACCGACTGTCAATGGATTATATTGTTCATTTTTTGCAATATCGGCAATTATTCTTGCATACGGCTCATAAAATAAAATATCAATATCTGACGCATTATCTAGCCACATAAAAACCCTCCCTTGCCTTTTCATACCATCATAGTTTCTTTTTTACTTTCCATATTTAGCTGGTTCTTCCGCCACCATTTGAACCTGTTCATTTCGTTCGATTTTCCGGTAGTCCACGGTCTTTTTAGAACGCATTTCCCTATAAATCACCCCTGCTAACGCACTCATTACAGCATCGTACTTGCTTTTGTCCTCAAACAGTGCTTCATAACTGTCCTGGGCCTCCATATAGCTTTCCATTGCTGCATTTCCAAACGCTGATGGAAAAATACTTTCTGTAAATATTCTTGGATCAGAAGTGCGAGCCGAGCTTGCCAGTTTATCATCTGCAATCAATTTATCATGCAAAGCACCCAGCATTACCCGATCACCTTCTGAAAACTGCCCTTTATACTTTTCATTAATCTTGTCCAATATTTCATCCAATGTGCTTTTCTGTCTGTTTCCCTGTACTCCCTGTTTCTTGGAAGGAACATACTGACCATCAACTTTCTCCAGTGTTATTGCACCTTCGAATGTTTTCTGCAGCTTATAATATTCCAGTTTCAATTTTCCATCCAGATCAACTGGTTCTTCTTTTTCTTCTGGAAGCAGTCCAATCAGATAACTCAGAAACAGGTATTCCTTATGCATATCTTCATCAAACATGCGAACCACCTGTGTGATATAGCTGTACCATCGGATCAGCTTTCTTACCAGTCTTCTGAATTGATACCGTTCTTCCGGATTCTTCAAATTGTATCTGTCTGCTATCGGTTTCAACACGCTCGTCATTTTTCCCATGGCAGTTGCATCTTGTTTTCCCGGATGATTCCATACATTTATAAAAGCATTAATATCATTCTCATTATAAATCGCATAATCCAAAAGTTCTTTTTCTGTCTGGTAAATCAAATCCACATTTACTTCCTGCTCAAGGCTTGTCTCTTGATAAAATGGTTGAAATGCTTCTAGAATATCCTCTTTCTTATTTGCGAAATCCAACACAAATGTATCTACTTTTCCAGGACAGGTACGGTTCAAACGTGATAATGTCTGCACAGCCTTTACATTTTTCAGTTTTTTGTCCACAATCATAGTATGTAGCAAAGGCTCATCGAATCCTGTCTGATATTTTTCTGCAACAACCAGGACATTAAAGTTATCATGAAACTCTTCCTTTGTTTGACCTTCTGATATATGACTTCCATCTTTTCTTACATTTAATCCGGACTCTGTATATTCTTCGTCACCATCCTGCACGCTACCGGAAAATGCCGCTAAAATATCCATATCTGCATAATGCCGTTCTTGAATATATCGTTTAATTTCATGGAAATATCGAACTGCAGCCAGTCTGGAGTCTGTGACTACCATCATTTTCCCTTTTCCACCAATTTTATTTTTGGTCGTTTCCCGAAAAGTTTCTACAATAATTTGCGATTTCTGGCTGATATTATATGGATGCAATTTCTCATATTTTTTGATAATCTTTGTTGCTCTGCTCTCCGGAAGCTCTGGATTTTCCGGTGTATCTTTTGCAATTTTGAAACAGGTACTGTAAGTCATATAATTCTGCAAAACATCCAAAATGAATCCTTCTTCAATCGCCTGTCTCATGCTATAAATATGAAATGGATGGAAACTTCCATCTGTCCATTGACTGCCAAACATCTCTAATGTCGCTGGTTTCGGAGTCGCTGTAAACGCAAAAAATGATAAATTCGGATGTTTTCCATGGGTCAGCATTTCCTGAACAAGTTTATCATTCCTGTCAATTTCATCTTCTGCTTTTCCTTCTATTTCTGCGTATTCCCGTAATGCTGCCTCTGTATCTGCAAGCGCAGCCTTCAATTTCATAGCAGAACTTCCCGTCTGTGAAGAATGTGCTTCGTCAACAATGATTGCGAAGTTTCTTCCGGCAACCTTATCCACTTCCTGATAAATCACCGGAAATTTCTGCAAAGTAGTTACAATAATTCTTGCACCATTATTAATTGCATCTCTCAAATTTTTTGAATTCTTTTTATCATCAATCGTTTCTACTGCACCTATCGTATGGTCAAATCCTGAAATCGTTTCCTGTAGCTGAGCATCTAGCACAGTTCGATCTGTCACTACAATAACACTGCTGAAAACAGATATATCATTGGCATCATGCAAGGATGCCAGTCTATATGCTGTCCAGGCAATCGAATTTGATTTTCCAGATCCGGCACTGTGCTGGATCAGATAATTGTGCCCCGTTCCTTCTTTCCGTACATCTGCAATTAACTTACGCACCACATCCAACTGATGATATCTTGGAAATATCAGTGTTTTCTTTTTCGTAACCTGCTCTGTGCCATCCGACAAACGTTTCTTTTCTTCTTTGATTTGCAAATGGATAAACTTCTGAATGATATCCATCATACTGTCTTTCTGAAATACATACTCCCAGAAGTACGCCGTCGGATAGCCATTCGGATTTGCCGGATTTCCTTTTCCACCATCCTTTCCGGCGCCATTGGAACCTTGATTGAATGGAAGAAAATATGTATTTTTTCCTTCTAACTTTGTTGTCATCCAGACTTCCAACTGATCGATGCAGAAATACCCTAAAATTCTTTTATTGAACTGAAAACAAATTTCTCGTGGATCACGACCATACATCCACTGACGCTTTGCATGGTCTACGTTCTGTCCGGTATACTGATTCTTTAATTCCAATGCAAATACCGGAATTCCATTCACAGCCAGAACCATATCTACAGAGTTATGTGTATCTTTAGAATAAAACCATTGCCTGTTACAGGTAATCTCATTTTTTTCGTATAAAGACATCGACGTCTGATTCAAACCTGATTCTGGTCTAAAATAGCAGACTTTAAATGGAATTCCTCTGTGCTTGAAACCATGGCGTAACACAGAAATAAGTCCATCCATATCACAGGCATTATTGAACGCAAGACAGAATTTCCGTTCCGGATCTACTTTGTTCTGTAATAAAAAGCGTTTCCATTCCTTCGGCTGTGTTTTCTGAACAAAACGTAGCAAAGTATCTTTATATACGCCAAGCTGCGGATCATATGTATCATAATTGTGTGTATATCCGCCTGTTGCTGACAAGAAGAATTCTTCAATGTCCGATTCAAAACGTTTCTCTGTGGTAACATCTATGCTCAAGATTCCGGCACCTCCTTCTTTCCAGTGACATACTCGTAAATCAGGGATTTTTTGTAATTTTCCAGTTCA
The DNA here is from genome assembly GCF_003481425.1 of Blautia sp. OM06-15AC. Classification (NCBI taxonomy): domain Bacteria; kingdom Bacillati; phylum Bacillota; class Clostridia; order Lachnospirales; family Lachnospiraceae; genus Blautia; species Blautia sp. OM06-15AC. Next base: position 19,914 of record NZ_QULD01000004.1, read on the forward strand.
CTTATGAACTGCTCTTTCTTAGAAATAGCAGTCTCAATGCAGCCGCATTTTTCTTTCAAATAATCTACAATTTCATTCTGCTCTTCTATACTTGGCAAAGGAATTGTAAATGCTAATACCTTGCTTGAACTTGTACATGCTAAATTCGTTGTTTTCACCGCAGTAACATCAAAGTAAGTGCGTCCAACAGATGAAGCTGTTAAATATTCCAAATAATATGGATTTAACAGTTTCTCTTTTACTTTAACTGCAAAAATGTGATTCTGATGTAAACATGGTGCAATTCTTCCATCCCAAACACAACCTCGTCCCAGTTTATCTCTATCTCCACCTTCTGTCATAAGGACTTCTCCAGCAGATAAACTATACTTCTCTATTTCATCTTTACTTACTCGAAGAACAGCCATATCGTTCGTATCCACATAACCATCCTGAACATTTGCTACTCTTAAATATGGCATTTCGAACACTTCGGTATCTTTTGAATACGTTTTTCCTAATGTTATTCCAGATCGTATACTTGCACAATGTCGTAATTGTGTAACTTTCCAATCTTCTGGAATATTTCCTATCCAATTAACACCACTCTCTTTCATTAATCGCCCAGGTGTAATTCCATTTGTAACAGCCTGAGTGATAATAGATTGCTTTAATTTTTGATATTCTTTAACAGAATTTTGCACTTTTTCTGTCGCAAGCCTTAATTTTTTACATCTTTCATCCAAGAAATCTGCAATCTTATCTTGCTCGTCCTCCAGCGGTACCGGAATTTTATAGTTAAACAATTCTTCAATTCCTAGGGTCCATCTATTCTCAAAAGAAACACCTTTCCCATGTGCGAACATTGCCATTGACCAGTATTGTGTTTTAAAGTAATAATCATAGAATCTTGAACTATAGCCACCTTTTGCACGAAGATTGATATAAGCTGGACTAATAACTCCTTCAACCATTGAAATACTACAATTAGCACCACTGTATAAATCCATTGGATTCAATAACAAATCCCCAAATTCTACAGGATTATAGTTGTAATAGCTTTCTGCTATTTGTCCTTCATTTTTTGATAAATCACGTACTTTTACTCCTGCCCTTGCAAGCGATAAAACAACTGGATTTTCTTGATGTGCTTCTGTTTTTTTTCGAACAAATGCATTTTTTACACGTTGCAGATTCCAATCTTCCGGTATCTCCCCAATCCATTCAACTCCAGAATCTTTCATCTCTCTACTCATATCATTCCTCCCCAAACAAAGCATCCAAACTGCTCTGAATATCCAGTTCCAGTTCATGCAAACGCACTGCAATTTCTTCCATTGGTTCCGGAGCCTGATATTCATAGAAATATCTTGTCATTGGAATCTCATATCCTTTTTTTGTTTTCTTCTCATCAATCCATGCTTCCGGTGCGTATGGTAATACTTCTCTCTTAAAATACTCCTTGATATCTTCTGTCAGTGGCACATTTTCTGTATCACGCAGAGATGTATCTGCTACAGGCTTTCCCTTCTTTAATACAATTTCTCCACTTTCATCTCTCTGGGGCTGTTCTACGACAATCTTCTGATATCCAAATTCCTCTGTATCAAATATTTTGCTCTGGCAGTAAATACCATTTTTATCTCCATATACAGCACCATTTTCAAATGCACCATATGCCTTTACAATCAACTCACGACACTGGTCTGTAATATCATTTCTTTTTGTTCCGATGCTTTTTCTTCTTGCTTCATAACAATGGGATGCATCTATCAACTGCACTTTTCCAGTTCTATGCAACGGTTTATCCTTGGAACAAATCCAAATGTAAGTACTGATGCCTGTATTCATAAACATGTCGGTTCCTAATTGCACAATTGCATCCAGCCAGTCATTTTCAAGAATATATCTTCTGATTTCTGACGGTCCGCTTCCCGCATCTCCTGAAAACAGTGGTGAACCGTTCTGAATAATTGCCATTTTCCCATTTGGTGCAAGCTTTGAAAGACCATTTAATACAAACAACTGCTGACCATCTGATATTTTCGGAAGTCCCGGTGCAAATCTTCCCAGATCACCTTTCTTTGCTTCTACTTCCACTGCTGCCTTTTCTCTTTTCCAGTCGATTCCAAAAGGCGGATTGGAAATAATATACTGAAACTGATAACCGCTAAACTGATCTTCTGACAAGGTATCACCGAACCTCATATTATTCGGATCACCGCCCCGAATCATCATATCTGCTTTCGCAATCGCAAACGTGGACGGATTGAACTCCTGACCAAAGCAGGTAACTCCAATATCTGTATTTAATTCCTGGATTCTTTCTTCCATACAGCTAAGCATCTGAGAGGTTCCCATTGCCATATCATACACAGTTACATTTCCACCCTTACTCAGATCTGCATCAGATAAAAGTAAGTCCGTCATTAAATAAATGATATCTCTGCTGGTAAAATGTGCTCCTGCTTCTTCACCAAAAGACTCTGAAAATCTCTTTACCAGATCCTCAAAAATATAGCCACAATCTACAGCACTAATTTTATCCGGTCCCAGGTAACCTTTCTGGGAATTGAATTCTTTGATAACCAGATATAATGTATTGCTTTCTACCATTCTACGGATAATATTGTCAAAATCAAACTTCGATAACACATCCTGGACATTTGCAGAAAATCCATTTAAATAATCTCTGAAATTTGCTTCAATATTTTCCGGATCAGCAAGCAATGAATCAAATGTATATTTGCTGATATTATAAAACTGATACTGAGAGGCTGTTGTCAAAAATCCATCAATAACTGCAAATTTCTTTACTTCCTCATACTTTTCAAGTACCGCTTTATGCGTTGGCAATAAACAGTCATGAAATCTTTTTACTACTGTCATCGGCAGAATTACCAGACCATATTCATGCGGTTTGAATGGCCCTCTAAGCATATCCGCTACATTCCAGATCATTGTCGCTTTTTCTGCTATGTTGGTTCCAACTACATCAAATTTATTATTCTCGTCCATTTATTTTTCCTCCGTATAAATATGTTCCAATTCTTCTGTCGCCTTTTCCAGTTTGTATTTTAATTCTTTAATCTCACTTAGCTTCGCATAATATTGATCTGCTATTTTTTTCTGACTTTCTAAATCTGGCAACGGAATTATCACCTTTTTTAATCCTTCCACCGGTAGATTTAACAAAGTGGCCCCTACTGCAACTCTGGATAAAGCTGCCTTTCCACTTTCGCTTTCCAGATACGCTTTTAAAAAATAAGGATTTATCTTATCTTTATCTAGTTCAATAACATAGAGATTTCCATTTGCCAAAATCTTATTGCCTTCTTGTATGGACACAATCGCCATTTTCACCGGTGATGCATTTTTGGAAATTACCAGACTTCCATTTTTTATACAATATTTTTCATATTTAGAGTCTATTCCTTTTAAATATGGAAGTTCGTCACTAATAATTCCATCCTGTAAATTTGCCAACATCAAGTACTGCATGTTCGTCGGTTCATCTGATACAATTTCATCTAAAACAGATGCTTTAATTTGTGCTCCTCTTGTTATATTCTTTATTACAGTTTCAAAAAACACACCATTTTTTACAACTGTTTCTCGTTGAAGATATCTTGACGGATTAAGAACATATTCATTTTCCGCTACCTCTTCAATAGAAATCAATCTTGAATTTTTGTCATCAGTATTCAACAATTCAACAATCTCAGAAATATTTTCATCACTAAGAATGTTCTGTCTCCGTCCGACCGATACCATTTCTGTTGCATCTATCATTCTTATATTTTTATTATTTCTGCTTAGCACCAGTAATGAACATGCAATTCCTGTATTCAGATATAAATTTTGCGGAAGAGCAATCACTGCTTCCACAAATCCTTGTTTAACAAATTTTTCACGAATGATTGTATTATTTCCACCATTCCAGGTAACTCCATTACTTACCGAAATAACAGCCTTACCATTTTTATTAAGGTGATTCATGACATTTATAATAAATATCCAATCTCCTGCTGCCACCTTCTGTACTTCTGGTATCACATCATATATTACTTGCAATGCTTCATTACTTCCAATGCTGTCTTTTGCTTTTATCCCCCACGGATAATCACAGAATATTTTATCAAACATCAAATTGTCATTTATATTTAAAACTGATTTTTGCTCAATTTTTACCCGATCAGATATCAGTTCTGTACGGATTGCTGACACTTCTTTTACATCTCGCATAATCTCTGTACCATAAAATTGTGATTCTGGACTCTTTTCTATGGCTCTCACAAGAAACGAACCAATTCCGCTGCAAAAATCTGCCACCTTATCATTTGAAATCTGAAGAATCTCATTTGCCAGCTTTACAACACTCTGTGGTGTTTCACATTCTCCCATGAAACGATTTCCCTGTAATTGCCACCATAAAACAGTCGCTAAAAGTGCAGCTTCTGAATATTCTTCTGAAATTTCTATTGCAACATTCCATAAATTTCCAATATTTTCTTTTATGAAACTGACTCTTTCTGGTGAAAAAGTCAGCTCCACATATTCTTTTAACTGGTTTATATCTGTTATCTTATTTTTTAAGGATACATAGGCCACATATGCTAAACAAAACCCACCGTACATAGAAGCATTTCCAAATTCTCTTATCCTGTTTAAAATATTCCAACTAATCTCTTCAACTTTTAAGCTTTCTTTTAGCTCTTTAATCGAAGTATTCAATGTTGTTTCCTCCTTTGGTTATTCACAATCATTTTCTATAATTTTACTATAGCACCTAGTTTCTTGATTGTCAATAATCAAATTTGGTTTTTGATAACCATCGTTGATTTTAATGTATTTCATTAGCTCCACGACAATAAATTCTTATTTCCATGACAGCGATATTTATCATTCCAAATAATACCACAAGATTTATTGGCATAAATCTTCTTAGTGCATCGCCTGATATAATAATCATCTCTAAGCTGACCACTATAAGCCGTATGGAATATTTATCCCACACTCTTCGATACTGTTCTATTTTTTTCAAAACAAACATTTCACCTGCAATTACAATTCCAACAACGATAACAATTGCCATAACTCGCAAACACCACGACCATTCTGTTGAAAAATATTCCTTCTCCCCCAAAATATTTAATTCTGATGGACGGATTACCCATTCTACATACCTACACCAAACTCTTATCGGAACTTTTATACAAGCAAATAAATCGTTCTGAACTACTGTGCTTTTTATCATCTCAAATACTAAAAAAATAATATATACCATCTGCCAGAAACTTGTTTTTTCTTTCATTTCTTGTTTCAGACTTTTTATTTTCTGATCCGCCTTTTCTTTCATCGTTTCTTCATTCTCTTGTAATTTGTTATATTGACATTGTATTGTCCTTACCTTCTTTTCAGCTTCTTCCTGTTTCTGCTGTGCCTGTTCCACCGCTTCCACAGATGATTGGTTCACTTGTATCTGTAATTTAGAGTTCTGGTCCCGAACGTCTTTTATTTCTTCTTCGAGCAACTCTTGCTCGCTCCTGCTCTTCAAACCGTTTCTGTTCCTCAGATCGTCGTTGCTCTGCTGAAGCGATTGATTCAGCTTCTGCGTTTCGGACAATTCGGTTGTCAGACACTGAATTTCTACGGTTGATTTCCGAACTTCTTCTCGCAATCTCTGCCTGTCGGATAAGATTGTCTGTTTCTCTTCTTCCAGCATCTGTATCTGCTTTTTCTGTGTCCGCATGAACTCTTTCGCTCTCTCGAAACTCTGCATTAGAAGATCTCTTTCTACTTTGAGCTTGATCGGTGATTCCTCCGGCAGCTGCGATGGCTGTGTCAAGTTCTCTGTAATAATTTCTGAGTTCTTCGGCTGCTCTGCTGTCTCTGATTTCAATATCTCTGGATTTTTTCCTATTTCCATTAAATTCATTCTCTAGTTCCTCCTTGCTGATATCCAAATGAAATGTTTTGAACAGATTACTGTCACGTACTTTCTTTCCCTCTTGGTTCTGAAAAGTAATGTGCTTCCGTTTCTCTGTCCAGTTTACGTTCCATCCGAACTGCTTCATTTTTTCTATAAACTTTTCTTTGCTGATACAATTTTCCAGTGCTTTTAACACTGCCATTGCACAGTCCGCTACAAAGCTATCCTTTACCTGCTGACGGAACAGATTATATTTGTCTTTGCTCCATGCAATGACTTCCCCTTTTTCAATCTGACTTCCATCAAAATGCTTTCCTTTTTCGGCAACGGTCAGTCCTCGTTCCCGGCACATCTGATTGGTAAGCTGTTTCATACGTTCCAGATCTTTTCTGGTGTTATGCAGCTTTCTCCCATCTTCATAACTCACTGAATTAGTAACCAAATGGCAGTGGATATGGTCTTTATCCTTATGCACAGCCACTAAGGTCTGGAATCCACTGAACCAATTTTCTGCAAACTCTTTTCCAAATTCTAATGCCTGCTCCGGGGTGATCTGCTCATCCTTATGCCAGGAAATAATGTTGTGGGCATACATTCTCCCTGTATCTTTATTCCACATCTTCTTTTCTTCCAAAAAGGTTCTGTACACCAGATCATAATTAATTTCATTGTGACAGTACGGGCCTGTTACATAAGTAAGCAGCTCACTTGTCTTGTCCTGCCGTAAAACATATTCAATACAATTTCTCATTGCTCCATGTGTATTTGTCCGCTTATTAATTGTCTTATTAACTGCCATATCCTTTCACTCTCCTTCCGATACTTGAGAATATTTTTATTGAGGAAATACAGCATACTGTCGTTTGGGATTTCTCCATCTGTATGCAGTTTTCTTGCAATCTGGTTGATATTTGTCGTAGCTCCCCGGAGCTGACAAAGGATATCCGCAAACATCTGGTTCAGTCTTTTCAGTTCTTCTATTTCCTCTGCCGATGCTATCTTCAAGTCTGCGATTGCTTTTATCACAACTTCCTGCTGTGTTCTTCCGGATTCTTTAACCTTGCTCTGAAACAAATCGTATTCCTCTTTATTCATCCGTATGGTTACTGTATGATTTCGTTTTCTCATAGGCTTTTGTCTCCTTTCATTGCTTGATTTTCATTCTTTGTTAACAGCCACAGCATTCTGGCGGCATATTGGCAGGAGATTTATAAGAGAGTGCAACGCTCTCTTATACAGGTGCAGGACAGAGTCCTAGTCAATCAGTAAGTATTCCGTAGGAATGTCCGGTGGACATTTCGCAGAAATACTTACGTCATTGACGTGCCGGGGTTTCAAGGGGCAGAGCCCTCTGGCAAGTTTAGGAACAGCCCAACGGCTGTCTCCGGTGCAAAGTGGCTTGCCACTTTGCGAAACTTGCCTGTCATCTCCCCACCACTGAACCGACACCCACCAAGCCATATTTTCCACCCTACGTTATCAGATCAAAATGGAGATGACGGTGGTTTTGTGGTGCAGGGACAGACTGTGGAAGAAATAGAAAAGCTCCCATTTCGATAGATTTTCTCTTTCTGAAACTGGCTGTTCATGCATCACTCCGATGCGAAGTATCGGACAATCATGTGCCGTATCCGGCACTCTATTCTTTTCTTCGCCTTGCTTGTTCCATTCACCCATCTGCCAACGCTTTTCTGTTGTATTTTCCTGTTATTTCTGTCTTTCTTTTTTTGGATCTCTTTCCATTCCTGCTAAAAGACATAAAAATAGCAGTCATAAACATTTCTCCAATTCATAATGTCTGAAATGTAACCACTGCCATTGTCTTTTTCTGCTATTCTGTTTTTGTAAAGCTATTCCTTACTGTCAGTCTGTTTTCCTGTTACTGCTATTTCATAACTATCTAAAAACTGTCTGCAAAATCCAATGCTGCATCCATATTAGCTTCTTTCTCCCAGTCCAGATTATCTTCTGCGATCTCTCCATCCGTTTTCTCCATTGTTAGTGTTCTGTCTGGCAGATTAATTTCTCCTACCGATTCTTTTACAAACGGTACAAGCATTTCCATCAGATTCTTCGCTATAGCCATCGGGGCAGATTCTTTCACTCCATCCCGGACAGCTGTTTCCACTCTTTCCAGAAAAGCATCTTCCTTTTCTCTGGTTTCCAGATACGGATCTGCTTCATTCCTATACTCTCTGGAAAAATAATCGTTTAAAGCAACTACAACTGCTCTGGTGTACGATTTATATTTTTCCCTGTCCATCGTCTGCAAATATTCCCATGCCTGCCTATCCTGTTCATCACAAAGATTCAAACGAATATTTGTGTTGATGATTTTCCGTTCTTTTCTCATACAAGCATCCCTCCGTTTCTCTGGATTTTCCTTACGGTCATTGCTTCATAGCCTTTCGCTGTGGCACAGATGTTCCGTACAATTGTCACCCGGCTCTTGTCATATTCTCCAAAATTCTGGATCATACAACCGCCACCGCCGACCACATACAGACGCATCAGTTCTGGATTATATTCCCGTTCTCTCAGCTTATGAAAGATTTCTTTCGTATAATCTCCGGCAGCTTTACGAATGACTGTCAGATATTTCTCACCAATATCTGCTGTCCCGGTACGGATCACCTGCTCAATCACCAGATCGTCCACCACTGTTCCAAGTTCTTTCAGCATGGATTCCCTGACTGCAAGCACACACTGATGCGTTCCATATTTCTCTGTAAAGCATTTCTTCTCTAATGGACGGGAATTGTTGATATACATGATGTTCATAGTTCCGTTTCCAATATCCACAAGCATGTTGATTCCTTTGAAATCCTGTAAACGGTAAAAGGCTGCTGCAAATCCCTGTGGGTAAATATCAGCACCTGCAAACTCCACATGATATTCTTTATTACGGAATGTAAAATCTACACATTCATTCTGGAGAAGATATTTCTGAAAGTCTTCTTTCTGTGTAGCTACCCAGGTAAGCGGAAGTCCGGCTGCAATGTGTACCTTTGCCTGATTCATTCCTTTCCCATCCAGTTCCCTTGCGATAGCCGCCAGTGTCAGCACATAATAATCCTCGTCCTGCGTTTTTTCTGCACAAAACTCCTTGTGTTCCTCTCCTATCTGGTAATACATGCCATTGTAAACAAGAAGATTATTCTGGAAGATTGGCTCCTTGTCATATCTGGCTACACCGGATGGAAAGCATCTGGTAGCTGTTTTCATGTTTCCATAACCATGATCAATCCCGATCACCATAATTGTTTCATTTCTGTTATTTTTCATCATTCTCATAATCATACCTCATTCTTTCTTTTCTTATCCAATCCTATTAATACTTACGTGAATTGATAAGATGGATATTTTATTTACTGGTTCTTTAATAATTCATATTTGATAACATGGATTATTAATAGCAACGGTTTGTCCAATATTGGATTTACCATATCTGGTTTTCCTATTTTCTGATGTCCGGAGATAGGAATTTCCTATGACCTGATTGTCCAAAATCGGACTATCCACCATTAGGCATTTTCTCCTTCGCTTAATCATTTTCTTCTCCTAATGGAACTTCCCGGATAATATATTCGGTATCGCCATAAAAGCCATATTCATTACGCAATCTATGGCGTTCCACATATCCATGATGCTCTAATTCCTTAATTGCAGAACGAACAGAATCAATCCCATCTCTGCTCAGTGTTGCCAGTCCTTGCATATTGTAATTCCAGTCATCTGGTAAACTTAACATCAGTGACAATAGACCTTTCGCTTTTAATGTCAGATTCTTATTCTTGAAATGGTGATTACTCATTATCGTAAAATTCTTAGTTTTCTCTACACGAAAAATCTGTGCCATGCTCCTATCCTCCTTTCCAGTTCATAAGAAAAAGCGTAAGTAATATCTCTATCACTCACGCCTTCTCTAATCATTTTATTCTTTTTTTCAATGAATTTTTAATCTGTCCTATTACCTGTTCAATCCTCAGTCACAAGCTTAAACTTTGTTAAACATAGATCAGTTCATTCAAAATAATCTCTTCTGCAATCGCTCTATGCTGATTGGCAGCCCTTACCCATGCCATTTGATCTTTCTCCTTATCCGGCAATGGATCTTTTTCTTCCAACTGTTTCAGAATAATTTCTTCCCGTTCTCTGGCTGCCTTGTCCACTTCCAGCAGATGCTCACCTATCGTATCCTGCAAAAGCATCATCTGATAAGTTGAATTTCGATGGTTCTTCAGATAATCTCTGCGAAGAAAACCATACTTGCCCAGTTGCTCCATCTGCTCACCGGATTTATAGGTGAGATTCGGGATCAGATATCCATTTACATTTGTATACGTTAATTTCATTTTATTAGCACTCTCCATTTCTCATCATTTTTTGACCACAAATTTACGACATTTACGACAAATCTGACACTGCTTTACAATACCAGACAAAATGACTGATACCCCGGAAAGCCTGTAAAACAGGAACTTCTAGGATACACAAGACAGGACAAAAATCGACTTCCATTATCAAGAGGTGAGTGCTAATTTTTTTTATTTTTCCCGACGCTCCTTTTCTCCCTCCCCCCCTAAAAGATTTTTATTCATCGCCGTACACAGCAATAAAATGAATCAGTGCCTCTGTTTCGGAACTGGCATACTTTTTGGCAGATGCTTCCAGCGGCTGTGATTGATATGCTTCAAACGAATCGCCCTCGTCGCGTCCAGATATGTAGCGATTATCATTTAGTTTCCACTTCCTCATTTCTTCAAAATAAGCAGTATTCGCCATTTCCGAATTCCAGTCCATTCGCTCCAGCAGATAATACTCCATTCCATGATAACATTCTTCGCAAATTCCCGTAAAAAATTCTTCTGCTGTCTGAGATGTTAAATGCTCTGGAGCATACCATATTTCGTTCTCTTCATTATTATATAATGCAACGCAATTCGATGATCCTGTCTCTTTCACATACAGCGGAATTTCGGGAATTCCAAGTCGTTCTGTTTCAAGCCGTACCATCTTCTGCGCTGCAATTGTTCTTTCTTCCAGTGTTTTTTGCCTCCATTCGCTCTCCTTTAAGCTCAGCAGAAATTCTTTATTTTCCTGAAAAATGTTCTCCTGATTCTGGACGAGATTATAGTCCTTTTTTCGTTCGTAAAGTTCTGCCACTCCGGACGGAGACTCAAGCTTCCAATATATCATCATACAAGTCGGTACCATACTCACGCATACTGAAACAAACAGAAATGCGTTTAAGTCACTTCTTTTTAATCTCCAGAATTTTTTCGGAGAATATTTTCGTTTTTTTCTATGTAAATCTCTTAAAACCGTAACAAGAAATATCCCATCCAGCACTGCAAGAAACAACACAATTTTCAGTGAATATTGGGCAAATAAAAACAGCATCAGTATGCTCGGCGGAAATGTATAGAATAAAACTTCATTTGCAGTTCCATCTGCGCAGTAGCTTCGAATGGGTGAGGCCAGCCACAAAATCAGGCACAGCGCATAGGCAAAAAGCATTGTCCCCGACGAAATATGGACGGAACATTCTGTAATATATACCTCAACCTGTTTCACATACATCACATACAAGATACAGATCGGATATAAAATCGAGCTTTTGCTCAACCAGTATGCCGCTGATTTTCTTTCCCGTCTTCTTTTCTGTTCCTCCATATCAGATCCCCCCTGATTTTTCTTTTGTTTTATTTGAAATACTTGTATGTTTATTTTAGCGTAATTTTTCGTTTTTGCCTATCCTTCGTTTTTCAGTTGAATCTTTCTGTAAAAACCAAAATTGCGAAACCCTGTTTTGGCAGGACTCCGCAATCTCTTTTTCCTATTTACTTTATGATACATGACGGGCAGCATATTTCATTTTCTGGTTTCCGGCGCATTTCTTAAAATACTGCCGGATCGCATTTTCGTTCATATCGTTTCCGATAAACACAGCCTGGCCGGCGTTTTTCTGTTCTGTGCCGGTGATGCTGTAGCGGTGATCGGCGACATCAAATTGGAGAAACTGGTCTCCGGCTGCGAACTGTCCTTTTGCACGGATGATATTTCCAAACGCTCCGCGAATGATCTGTTCCAGAAAACACCACAGGGTTTCCGGTGCCTCCATTCGGATATTTTCGAAGGAGAAGGTCTCCGGCATCTTTTCGCCGCTCTGCGTATCCTGTACTTCTTTCTCATATCGGCCGCCCAGCAGCAGGCTCTGGTAATCTTCCCGTGTCATCGTGGATGCATAATCCGTGATGATTTTTGCCTGCGGGTTAATTTCCTGCAGAAATTTCTGGATGCGCTGTTTTTCTTCCGCCTGGCATGCTTCTGTTTTGGAAACAATGATCGTATCCGCGCTTCGGATCTGATCCTGATACAGCTCGGGATATTCCGCCATATAGCGGCGGTAACTGTAAACATCCACAATAGTGACCGGCGAGAGAAGCTGAATTCTCTCGTACTCGATCTGACGCAGATTTTCTATAATCCGGGCGAGACTTCCGACGCCTGTCGGTTCTACGATCAGGTATTCCGGGTCTACCACATTGGCAATGGTCAGCACGGATGCTGCAAAATCCTTTTTCCCGATGCAGCAGATGCACTGCTCTGTCATTTCCCATACATTTTTCTGCGTTCCTTGCCGGTTCTGGCCAAGACGTGCGCCGTCGATTCCTGCGGCTCCATATTCATTTTCCAGTATGGCAAACCGCTGATCGACGTTCCTGGCCAGCCGTTTGATAAATGTTGTTTTTCCCGCGCCCAAAAAGCCGGATACGATCAATATTTTCATACGTTTCCTTTTTCAGTCAAATTTTCAAATCATCAGTCAGCCAATTTAACGACTGGTTTGATTAAATCCTTCGGTTTATCTCTCATGAGGAACAGTGCTTCTTCCAGATGATCCCATCCATCAAACACATGTGTGGACAGCGGGCTGACATCCAGCTTGCCTGCCGAAACAAGAGCTCCCAGTTTTTCCATGCGGAGTCTTCCGCCAGGCATCAGGCCTCCGTTAATCTGTTTGTGACCCATTCCAACGCCCCACTCTACACGCGGAATATCAATGTTGTCACCGGATCCAAGATAGTTTACATTTCCGATCTTTCCGCCCGGTTTCAGGCATTTTACTGCTTCTGCAAAGGTTTCTACACCACCGCCGGCGATGACTACTTTATCAACACCTTTTCCATCTGTCATATCAAGTACCTGCTGGAAAATCGGTCCGTTCTTGTAGCTGACAAAATCCGTTGCGCCGTATTTTTTTGCCGCTTCTACGCAGACCGGTCTCGTTCCGACAGCAATGATTCTCGATGCGCCGCGCATATTCGTTCCGGCTACCGACATCAGACCAACTGGTCCGATTCCGATGACAAGAACTGTATCACCAAACTGTACATCGGCAAGCTCTACGCCGTGGAATCCGGTCGGCACCATATCGGAAAGCATGCACGCGTCGACAACATTGATGTTTTTCGGAAGCAGCGCAAGGTTTCCATCGGCATCATTTACATGAAAGAATTCAGAAAAGACACCATCTTTGAAGTTGGAGAATTTCCAGCCTGCCAGCATTCCGCCGGAGTGCATGGAATAACCAGCCTGTGCTTCCAGAGAATTCCAGTCCGGAGTGATGGCCGGCACAAGAACCCGGTCTCCCGGTTTGAAATCTTTTACGAGCTCTCCGACTTCCACAACCTCTGCACAGCACTCATGGCCCAGAATCATGTTATGACGGTCACCGATGGCCCCTTCCCATAAAGTGTGGACATCTGATGTGCAGATGGCAACTGCCAGTGGACGGCAAATGGCATCCATCGGCCCGCATTTCGGGCGTTCTTTCTCGATCCATCCGGATTCACCGATTTTCAGCATTGCATAACCTTTCATATCTTTTGCTCTCCTTTCAGATTGTTAATGATTTATCGATTCCTATGATTCGAATATATCACTAATAGGTTACTAATTCAACAGAAAAGTCACGGAATATCGTAGAATATTCCGTGACTTTTTTATAGCTTTTGCACAATAGATTACTTATAGATACTTTTTATCAAATTCTGTACCGACCGCATTCCCATACCGAAACGGCTACAGCCGGCTTTCTGCATTTCCTGTATAGTTTCCAGACTGCGGATTCCACCGGCGGCCTTGATCTGAATGCGACCGGCGGCTTCACGGCTCATGATTCGAACCTGCTCCACGGTGGAAGGACAGCCGGGATACCATCCGGTGCTCGTCTTTACATAATCCGCACGGCCTTCCACACACAGATCCACTGCCTGGCAGATTTCCTGCTCCGTCAGCTGCGGTGCCTCGATGATCACCTTAAAAATCGCCGAAGGCACCTGCTCCCGGATGGCCAGAAGTTCTTCTTTTACATAAGAAAATTCGTGGCTTCTGAATGCCGTAAGATTCATCACCATGTCGATTTCCCGGCAGCCAGCCTCCCACAGTTCTTTTGCCTGCCACTTCTTCTGTCCGGTCGTATCTCCGCCGCCCGGAAAGCTTACCACGCCTCCCGCATGGATTTCTCTGGTGTCCTGCAGCCGTTCTGCCACATGGGCGCTGAACGCCGGCAAGGTAAACACAGCAGCCAGACGATATTTCTTTGCCAGCTCCACCATCGCATCAATTTCATCCATTGTATGAAATGCCTGTACACAGCTGATATCAATCTGCCGCATCAGTTTCTTCTGTTCTTCTGTCTCATCGCTCATTTACTCCGTCCTTTTCCCGAAATCTCCACCTCGTACTTGCTTCCGATGATCCGCACGTGGTCAATGCTCACCGGCCGGTTCTGCCAGTAGGTGACTCTGTGCACCACAAGAAGCGCATCCTTCGGCTCCGTTTTCAGAACCTGGGCTTCCATAAAGGTCGCGGATTTCGCTGAAATTCTGTCTCGTGTCTCATCAATCTGCAAGCCGAATTTCTCCTCCAGAAACTGATACAGCGCTACAAACTGATTCTCATACGCCTCGATGCCAGGGACTTTCGCATATTCGATATAATTTTCCATCAGCGTAACAGGCTCTTCATCCGCAAGCTGCAGCCGCTGAATCCTCGCCACGCTGGTTCCCTCCGGAATTTCCAGTTCATCGGCGAGCTGTTTGTCCGCCGAAATGATGTCGATCATCATATCTGACGTCGTTACCCGATATCCTTTTTTCATCAGGGATTCCGTGACCGATGTGACCTTGTTATAATTCTGAATTGCCTTATGATTCAGCACCCTCGTTCCAGAACCCTGGCGAACCTCAACCAGTCCCTCCTGCACCAGCATCTTTACTGCATTCCGTACCGTAGTACGGCTGACCTGATAGATTTTCTCCAGTTCACACTCCTTCGGCAGAAATCCCCCGACAGGATATGTTCCCTTATTGATCTCGTTTTTCAGTCTGCTGTAAACCTTCACATAAGCCGGTGCATTTTTCATCTTCTTCCCCTCCCGTGAAATATCAATATCCGCTTTTTGATCCTTTTTGCAGTATACCATATTTTGACGGCACAATCGAGTCCCAAAGAAGAGTTCCTGTTTTCTGCTTTGTCACCGACACATACTCTGCCAGACGCACAGAAAAAAGGCAGACGCATGTCATTTCTTTATGACTCACGTCTGCTCTGCATGAATCTTCTTTTTTCTGCTGTCTGCGAAATACTTCCATTCTCCAGAAGCAAATCTCTCTTTCTGCGGTGTAAATTTTTGTTACAAATTTTTTATTGTTCTTTTCTATTTTTTCGTATCAAACCGCGTCACCGCCATGTGCACCACGTACGGCACCAAGATGACCGGGATTGCCAGGTATGCCAGGATGCTGTACGCCTTCTGGATCAGCGTCAGCAGACCAAACTGTGCGATAAGGAAGTCCGCGATGCAGCAGACAAGCGCGGCAAGGATCTGGGTGCGGCTGATTTTGCCTGCGGTTTCTGTTCTGCTGCTTCGTTCAGCGAGACCGGCGTGGATTCGTTTGACCATGGCGGCAACCATGTTGACGGCTGTGGATACGGCACCGAGGATGATCAGTACGGAAATCAGCGGTGTCATGAATTTACTGCCGACGCCCTGCTGAACCATAAATAATGTCGGGACGCTCTGCTGGATCATTTCCGGGTTCTGGTATACGGTCATGATTCCGAGGACGACCATGATCATCAGAAGGGCATTTAATACGGCACCGACTGCCATGCTCTTTCCGGCATCCTGCGGTTTTTCGAAGGATTTGGCATGCTGGACGAAGACTGCGACATTGGCAAGCTGGAAGGTTCCGTAGAGGAATGCGGCGTACAGGGCTTTGCCGAATGGGAGGTCTGCGGTTTTCATGGTGTTTACAGTATCGCCGATCTTTCCGGCTCCGGCGATGATGTTCGGGACGTAGACGATCAGCAGACCGGCAATAATGCAGATGGACAGCACTGACGCTACTTTCCGCACCAGATCCGTTCCGAATACCGAAACGACGAAAATAATTTTCCAGTTTCATAACGATTCTCCCTTCTTCCTAACAAGCAAAAGGGCATACTGACCTTCTGTTGGTCAATACGCCCTTGTATCTCCGATGTGCTTTAGTATATCACAGTTTTAACGCGAATGCACTCAATTTTAAGCAAAACGCAAAAGATCCCGGGATTTTTCTCTCCCGGGATCTGAAAATTCTTACTATGTAATTCTTTTTTAAACCACACGTCTTACCGCAAGAATCGTGGTATACGCTGCGTTGCTGCTGATCTTGATACCGTCGCGCTCATTGCTTGCGTGTACGATTGCACCGCCGCCGATGTAGATGGCTACGTGGCCGCTGTAGCAGATAATATCGCCCGGCTGAGCCTCTGCATAAGATACACCGCGTCCTACACCACGCAGTGCACTGGAGGAATGCGGAAGGTCGTATCCGAAGTGTGCGTAAACGCTCATGATAAAACCAGAGCAGTCAGCTCCGTTGGTAAGGCTTGTGCCGCCCCATACGTATGGATTTCCAATAAACTGTGTTGCATAGGATACGATGGCACTTCCGGTTGCGCTTCCGGTGCTGCTGGAGCTGCTGGAATCATCCGAGCTGCTGGTATCGCTGGACGAAGAATCATCGTAAGAGCTTCCTCCGTTAGACGGTGTTGTTGTCGTGGTGGAGCTTCCTGTGCTGGACGGTGTGTTGTCTGCCGTTGTTGTATTATTTGCAGCACTGCTTGCGGCTGCTTCTGCTGCTGCCTGTCTTGCTGCTTCTGCCTGGCGGGCTGCCTCGGCTGCTTCTGCTGCCTGACGGGCCTCTTCGGCTTTTCTTGCTGCCTCTTCGGCTGCAATCTCCTCCTGGATCTGCTGGATCTTTGCGTTCTGCTCTGCCAGTACTGCGTTGTACTGTGCAGCCATGTCGTTCAGGTCTGCGATCTGGTTTTCGTAGTCATCGGAAACGGCTTTTTTCTGCTCAAGCATTGCCTCAAGGGACTGCTGCTGTGCTTCCTGCTCTGCCTCACTGGCTTCGAGATCTGCTTTTTCATCTGCAAGCTGATTGCTGTAGTCTGTTACCTGCTGTACAAGATCCATGTACTCCTGCAGGCACTCTCTGTCGTATTTGTATAACTTCTGGGTGTACTCAGCCTGGTTGAGAATGCTGCTTAAATCTTTTCCCTCCAGAAGAAGTGCTGCCCAGCCGTTGTCTCCGCCGCTCTCATAGAGGAACTGGATTCGTTTTTTCATCAGCTCGTACTGCTCGTCCTCTTCAGCCTGGGACTGTGCCAGTTTTTCCTGTGTTGTTTCAATTTCTGTCTGTTTCTCTGCAATTTCATTTTTCAGATTTTCCACGGATGCCATGGTTACGACAAGCTGTGCGTCCAGGTCATCAATCTCGCCGGTAATCTGATTCTTTTTGGTTTCCAGATCGTCGATTTCTGCTTTTGCGTTGTCAAGCTGTGCGCTGGTCTCTGCCTGTGCTGCCTGCTGCTGCTGTAACTGCTCCTGTTTCGAGGCGCTTACTGTCATTACCTGAGCTGCACTTACGATCACTGCTAAACTTAAGGCAAGAAATTTTTTTCTCATTCTTTCACTCCCAAATTGATTCGTTGTATGTAGGTTTCTTTGTTTCAGGTTTCCCTGTTTCTTAGAAATTCAATTATTCTGTAACAATTTTGAAATATTTTTCCCAATTCTTTTACATAATATCACAATTCACAAATGGATGCAAGGAAAAATATCCCGACTTTTTGTAAACAATTCGTGAACAGTAACGATACATGTTATTTTACCTTCTGTACACTCACACAACTCAATTTGTATTGATCCGGCGAGGAAAGCGCATCGCCGTCAGGGATTGAAAAGTCCTCTGCGGAGAATTTCGCACAGAGTGCCCGGTACTGATCCTCTGTAAAGTACGGCACCGCATCCTGATTCCATTCCAGACTGATTTCCTGATCGGTCACGCCGCGCGTTACAATTTTCCCGCCTTCAAAATCCTTTTGTTTCATTTCTTTTAACGCATTGTAAACTGCAGTTCCATAATCCAGACGTACTTTCAACACGGCATTGGCGTACTCCTCCACGCCGCCGTTTGCGATCAGTGCTCCGCCTGCCGCAGATGCTGCTGCGCCAAGTACATTCTGATACGATGCACCGTCCGAGAAGAGAATCTGTCCGCCCTCACCATACCAGCTTTTGATTTTTTCCAAATACGACGGTGATACGCTGCTGCTTTTCCGATACGTATAATCCAGCGTGATGCTGTTTTCTCCAAGTCCCAGATCCGCAGCGGCCGCCTCTGCACCGAGTGCATAACCTGTCCCGTACTTTGTTCCGTTCTCTTCGTTTTTCTGTCCGATATAGCCCAGGTGCGTGTAGCCGGCCTGTACTGCCGCATATCCTGCCAGGTAGCCGGCCTCTGATACATCAATTTCCAGGCTTTCTGTATTTCCGCGGAGACGGCTGCGGCCGCTCTCACTGACCGGTTCTGCCTCCAGCAGCAGAAAACGGACATCCTTCCAGTCGCGCTGTGCATCGTAAACGGCGCGGCTCATGCTCGTTCCGACACAGACGATAACGGATGCTCCCTTCTGCGCCGCCTCTTTGATGGTGTTTTCATAGTCCTCTGTTGTCCGTCCTGCCGGAACACTTGCTTCATATTTCAGACCGCTCTCGTCTCCATACTGCGCAAGACCGTTCCATGCTGACTGATACACGGCATCGGAAGCTACCTCACTGCCGTCGGTTACCAGCACCAGATCCACTGGTTCCGTCTTTTCTTTTCCGCAGCCGCCCAGCAGCAGCAACGACACTACGCCAAGACAGAGCGCCCATTTCCAGCTCTTTCGCATGTTTACTCCCCTTGTATTTTTATTTTCCAGATTTTTTCTTTTGTATTTCTGATCTGCGTCTTTCACGCACCTTCTAGTATAGACAATTCCAGCGCAAAAAGAAAGAGAGAATACACGAACTACAAAGTTTTTTTGTATTCTCTCTTATTTTTTATAGAAGATATTTTACTGGAACAGATCGTTCAGGATTTCTGCCGGTTTCTTCCTGCGGTAGCCTTCACTGTCACTTAAGATACTGCTGCTCCAGGTGAAATGATTCACACCGGTCAGATAGGACCGGTCAAGAACTTTTACACCATACCGCTCATACGCAACCGGATAATACATTTTCATGTATTCATTTGCCAGCTCAATAGCTTCACTGTTAATGCTTCCTGTTGAAGAAACGGTTCCGCCAAGCTGAATATACGGCGGTGTCGCATGAATGACAACCACGCTGCCGTCCGAGCACTGGCCAATGACAATCCAGACATGACCGCTCTTGCTGACCACATCACCCGGCGTAAATTTCTGGGATGTATCGCCTGTCACGCAGGTTCCCCAGCCTTTTCTTGCAAAGTAGGCCGGCATTCCAGTGGAGGTTGTCGTTGCATACTCTTTCGTCACCTGATGTGCGGTCCATCCGACATAGCCGGAACAGTCAAGACCTTTTCCGTACTCATACAGATGATCGGAATAGTTGTAGGTGGAATTCTGTGTATTGAAGAATTGTTTCCACTGCGCATTGACGCCGTAACTCTCTGCCTCTGCGTCTGTGTGGCCGCCTCCCCAGATATACAGGGTGTTTCCAAGCGGAAGCAGTGCATTTTTCAGAAAGTTCCGTACGGTGCGGACACCGATCTGCGCGGACGGTTCAAATCCGTCCGGACTCTGTACCAGCTTGCCGTCCTCATCGAACACATACGTTTTTCCGTCGATCACCTGTTTTCCGGTTATCATGCCGCCCCAGTTTCGGAAATAGTATGTATTTCCGCCAATCGACTGCCAGCCGATTGCCATTTTCGAGTCAGATCCAAGGTAATAGAGGTTATTATCATAGGTAATAAACGCATTCTTGTACATGCCGCCCCAGCTTCTCGGATAATAATAGTTATAATCCCAGTATACCCAGCCGCTTGTCGCCATAACGCCGTTTTTGTCTACATAATAATAGTTTCCGTCGTACTGAAACAGCTCGTCATCTCTTCTGGTTCCATTGGCGTTGATCCAGTAATGCGTTCCGTCCAGAAGCAGCCAGCCCGTATGGCTTGTGCCGTCCTCATCGAAATAATACGTTTTTCCGCCGTTCTGCACCCAGCCGGTGGCAAATGTTCCATCTGAATTGGCATAGTATGTTTTACCGCCGATGGTAAATGTCTGATCATGGTACAGACCGCCCCAGCTCTGGAATGCGTATTTTGTTCCGCCGATGGTATGAATTCCGGTGTACATGCCGCCCCAGCTTCGGAAATAGTAGCGGTTTTTGTCGTAGGTGATCCATTCAGACGATGCCATCGTACCGTCTTCTTTCATCCAGTACCAGTTGTTGTCATATTTCACCCAGCCGGTCTGAAGCGACGTATCCTTGTTGATCCAGTAATACGTTCCGTTGGTCAGATACCAGCCCTCTTTTGTAATCTGCTCGCCGTCTTCCAGAAAATAGTATTTCTTTCCATTGATATCGCAGACACCTGTATAGAAGGTTCCGTCATCCTTTGCCCAGTATTTCTTTCCCTGCCAAGTAAAAGATTCGTTATGGTAAACGCCGCCCCAGCTGTGGAAATAATATCTTGTTCCGTCAACCTCTTTCATTCCGGTGTACATCACACCGTCACCGTCGAAATAGTATCGGTTGTTGTCATACGTGATCCATTCAGATGCAGCACGTGTGCCGTCCGCTTTCAGCCAGTACCATTTGCCTTCCAGCTTCAGCCAGCCGGTCTGAACAGAACCATCCTGATTGATCCAGTAAGTCTGATCTCCCAGCTGAACCCAGCCGGTCTGGCTGGCATGATAGATCGATCCGTCATTCTGCGCTATGTAGGTTTTTCCTTTTACGGTAAAGAAGGTGTTTCGATATACACCACCCCAGCTCCGGAAATAATACTCGTTTCCTCCGATGCTCTGGAAACCGTTTTTATAAATGCCGCCCCAGCTCTGGAAGTAATACAGATTGTTGTTGATTTCTTTCCAGCCGGATGCCATCATGACACCATTATCATCAAACCAGTACCAGTTATCATCGTACAGCAGCCAGCCGGTCTGCAGGACGCCGTCTTCTCTTACCCAATAATATGATGTGCCTTTTTTCAGCCAGCCTTTTTGTGTGATCTGCGCTCCCGTAGTATCATCAAATGCGCAGAGATCACCATGTCCATTCATTGTTCTGACTATTCCACGGGCAACGATACCATTTTCCTGTACATAGTACATTTTTCCACTGATGCTGAGATACACATTTCTCTGAATGCCGCCCCAGCTCTGGAAATAATAAAGGTTTCCATCTACTTCCTGAAAACCATTTTTATAGATTGCTCCGTCTCCCTTGGCATAATAAAAATTATTATCGTATGTGAACCAGCTGTTTTCTGCCATGCGGCCGTTCCGGTCCGGATCCAGCCAGTACCAGTTTCCATTCCGGTAAAGCCATCCTGTTTTCAGCTGTCCGTTCTCATAAAAATACCAGCCGCCGTCGCCTGCCTTAACCCAGCCATTCTGACTGGCCCGCACAGCAGCACCGCTGTCCTGTGAAGCCTGTGTCTGCGTTTCACTCTGTATCCCGCTCTGCTGATCCTCTGTCTCCACAGACTGGTCCATCACCGTGCTGCTCCCCACAGCACTCGCGGAAACAGTCGTCGGATGTACGCTGAGCATCAGCACCATAAAA
Organism: Blautia sp. OM06-15AC; assembly: GCF_003481425.1. Classification (NCBI taxonomy): domain Bacteria; kingdom Bacillati; phylum Bacillota; class Clostridia; order Lachnospirales; family Lachnospiraceae; genus Blautia; species Blautia sp. OM06-15AC. The sequence goes on from NZ_QULD01000004.1 coordinate 41,984, forward strand.
AGTGTACCGCCCAGAAGACTTCTCAATTTTTTCTTCGATGTCATTGGCAAGTAACTCCCTTACTATATTATATCTGCTTTTCTCTCCATGTTATCATTAGAAATTATATTATCTTTTGTAATATTTTGCAATAAAAACGTAAAAAAAGAGACATTCACGAAGGAATGTCTCTTTTTTTCTGTGTTTTATTTCACGCTTTATTCTGTCTTTTCAAGACAATATCCTGTGTTATTAGAACAATCCTGTAATCTTTCCAGTAGCGTCTACATCGATACGCTCTGCTGCCGGAACTTTCGGCAGACCTGGCATGGTCATGATGTCACCGGTCAGGGCTACGATGAAGCCTGCACCTGCGGAGATTTTCAGGTTACGTACGGTAACTTCGAATCCGGTCGGTGCGCCGAGTTTGGTCTGATCATCGGTCAGGCTGTACTGGGTTTTTGCCATACAGATCGGGCAGTTGCCAAATCCGAGAGCCTCTAACTGTTTTGCCTGTTTCTGTGCATTTGCGGTCAGGACAACTCTGCTTCCGCCGTAGATCTTCTGAACGATGGCGTTCAGTTTCTCTTCGATGGAGCCTTCCAGATCGTATGCATAAGTGAAATCGTTCGGCTGCTCGCAAAGACGGACAACTTCTTCCGCCAGGGCTACGCCGCCCTCGCCGCCTTTTGCCCATACCTCGGACAGAACAACGTTGACACCGAGCTCTTTGCATTTCTCCTCAACCAGCTTCAGCTCTGCTTCGGTATCGGTCGGGAATGCGTTGATAGCAACGACACATGGCAGTTTGTATACGTTTGTGATGTTGCTTACGTGTTTCAGAAGGTTCGGCATACCTTTCTCCAGAGCTTCCAGGTTCTCGCCGTTCAGTTCTGCTTTCGGAACGCCGCCGTTGTATTTCAGGGCACGAACAGTTGCTACGACTACAACTGCATTCGGTTTCAGGCCTGCCATACGGCATTTGATGTCGAGGAATTTCTCAGCACCAAGGTCAGCACCGAAGCCTGCCTCTGTGATAGTGTAATCTGCTAATTTCAGGCACATTTTGGTTGCTGTTACAGAGTTGCAGCCGTGTGCGATGTTTGCGAATGGTCCGCCGTGAACGATAGCCGGAGTTCCTTCCAGAGTCTGTACCAGGTTTGGTTTCAGGGCATCTTTTAAGAGTGCTGCCATAGCGCCTTCTGCGTGCAGGTCACCTGCGGTTACCGGTTTCTGCTCGGATACTTTTCCGTAGGTATATCCGATGATGATCTTGGAAAGTCTTTCTTTCAGATCTGTGATGTCGCTTGCCAGACACAGAACTGCCATAACCTCAGATGCTACGGTGATGTCATAGCCGTCTTCTCTCGGCATTCCGTTTGTTCTTCCGCCAAGGCCGTCTACAACGCTTCGAAGCTGACGGTCATTCATATCTACGCATCGTTTCCAGGTGATCTTTCTCGGATCGATATTCAGAGCGTTTCCCTGGAAAATGTGGTTGTCGATCATAGCTGCCAGCAGGTTGTTTGCTGCACCGATTGCATGGAAGTCACCGGTGAAGTGAAGGTTGATATCTTCCATTGGAACAACCTGTGCGTATCCGCCGCCTGCTGCTCCGCCTTTTACACCGAAGACCGGCCCAAGAGATGGCTCGCGAAGTGCAACCATTGCTTTTTTACCGATTCTGGAAAGTCCGTCTACCAGACCTACAGAAGTTGTTGTTTTTCCTTCTCCTGCCGGTGTCGGGTTGATGGCTGTAACGAGGATCAGTTTTCCATCCTCCGCATTGGTGTCTTTTAACAGGTTGTAATCAATTTTTGCTTTGTACTTTCCGTACTGCTCCAGATATTTGTCATCAATACCTGCTTTTTCTGCGATCGCTGTGATCGGCTGCATGGTACATTCCTGTGCAATTTCAATGTCTGATTTGTAACCCATTGTTTTAAAATCCCCTTTCTTTTTTCCGCTTTGTCCGCCGATTGATAGCCATATTTTACCATGTTTTGTAAGATGATTCAATTGATAATTATTTATTTCACAATCTTTATACGTTTTGTACCAAAAAATGCAGAAAATTCCGCCAAAAGGCGGAGCGGCACAATTCTGCATTAAAAAAAGAAGGATTCCCGGCTTTTTGCTGCCGAAAATCCTTCTCTTTTTTATTTTTTAAGAATACTGCGACTCATCCACCTCAAACGGTTCGTCGCACGGTCCTTCGAGGAGGCGGTAGCTGCCCTGTGTGGAGAAGTAATACCATTTTCCGTCGATCAGTTTCCATCCTTTTACGGCGTAGCCGTTTGCGTCAATGTAATATCTCTGCTCGGTGTCGTTTGCATAGCGGTGCGGGTTCAGGGAAACCCATTCGCTTTTGGCCCATCGGTCTTCGTCTTCGATATAGAACTTCCAGCCCTCATCGGTTTTGGTCCAAATGGAGGTTACCTGATCTTCCATTTTTTCGAAGAATTTGGATTTCTGGGAGAGATCATCATTGAGCTGGTCGAAAGTCAGCTTCTCTGCAAGCGTCTGTTCACCTGAAAACAGGTTCGTTCCAAGACCGAGGCGGTCACCCTCAATGGTAGCTCCGAGACTTGCGATGGTGGTCGGGAACATGTCCATGGTGGTGAAACTTCTGTTTTTCTCCTGCTGCGGCTGGATCGGAGAGTTGATGATCACGTTGTATACGGTTCTGATGTAGTCCGGATCAATGTTCTCACAGAAATCGGAATCCATCGTCAGATGGTCGCCAGAAATTACGATCGTTGTGTTCTCGTAGAAATCCTGCTGCTGAATCCAGGAAACGAACTCGGTGACCTGCTTGCTGGAGCAGTGCAGAACCATTCCGTACTGGTTGTCACCGTCGTTTTCTTCATCGCAGAGCTCACACGGATAGCCATCCTCAAAATGGGTGTCTGCGGTCAGCATGGTGAAGTTGAACGGCTCTCCCTCTGCTGCGATTTCGGTCAGACGGTCTTTGGCAAAGGAAAAGAGTTTTTCATCCTCATAGCCCCACCATTCGTAATATCCTTCCGGGATCAGGCCTTTTTCCATAGCCCAGTTGTAATCGTCTACTTCGTAGTCGCCGTGCTCTTTAAAGTACTCTTCCCGGCCGCCGAACTGTCCGATTGAACCGATGAAGAAATACTGCTTGTAGCCTTCATCCGCCAGGACATCACCCAGGGTATTGATTTCCGGGAAGAAGCTGGCCTGATATGCCATCTCATTTCGCTGGATTCCGATGCTGAGAGGCAGACCGGAGGTCTGTGCGAAAATTCCGGCAATGGTCCAGGTTGCGTTTACGGTAGGCTGGCCGCCGCCGAGCAGCTCCGAATTGGAAAAACTGATGTTGTCTGCGGCAAGCTGGGTCAGCTCCGGGATATAGTTTTTATCGAATGCTCCGCCGGAAGCTTTGTCTGCGTAGGTGCTCTCCATGGATTCCAGATAGAGATAGATCAGATTTCGTTTCTGTTCCGGGAACGTGATATTCACGCGGTCCGGATCTACGTAGTTGTCTTCTACCACGGTATTGTACGTGCTCTGATTTTTCAGATAATCTTTTACGTCCAGTGCTGCCCACACGTCATTGATGGAATAGACGATGCTGGCGGCTCCTGCCGCGATACAGATCATCCCGAACGCCACATGGGCTTTGCGTTTTTCCCGAAGAAAAATGCTGACCAGAATCAGAAGGATGAGTGCTGCCGCTGCGATCAGCGCACTTGAGCAGATATAACTCATCAGAAGATCATGGCTGGTTCCGGCAATCGGGGCCTTTAACTGGTAAACAAGCTCTTCCATGCTCAGATTCGGCCATGTTTTCCGCATCCAGCGCTCGGACGTAAACAGCAGCACGCCAAGCGTTCCGATCAACACTGCAAACACAGCCAGCAGAATGCGCCCTGCTTTTTTCGTTTTTTTCTGTTTCTTGTGTTTCATCTTCCTACCTCCAAAAAGCATTACAGCTTACAAAATCTTAACTTTTCTTTACAATCGCCTTACGTATTATAGCAAAGACCGTTTTAAAAAGATAGAAAATTTTTATAAAATTTTTGCACAAAAAGTGCAGCCAAAAACATATTTTTTGCATGACACATAAAAACCCGCCCGGCACCGCAAATCTCTTCGCGGCCCAAGCGGGTTTTTCATCTCTATTCCGGGAAAGCCTTATCAGCTTGCCTTGTTCTTTCTCTGTTTGATGACCTTCAGTCGTGTGAACTCTTCGCGCTCCTTCTCCTCCAGTGCGTCCGCGATATCCTTGGACAACTGGGTGTAATGCGGAATCGTGATGTTCTTCAGCGCATTGGCGCGCTTCTGTGTTTTCTTGATTGCCGCAGCAAGGCGGTATGCCGAGTTCTCAATCATGGAAAGGTTTAAGGTCAGGTCTTTTACTTTTTCAAAGGCCTGTCTTGCCTGATCCAGGGACTCCTTCGTGCTGTAGTAAGCATAAGTCGGGGCCTGTCCGGACGGATCAGCCTCTACCAGCGGAATTTCCACGCCCATGATACTCCTTGTCTTGATCCGGATAGATTCCTCCACCGGAACGGTATAGGACACGGTCTGTACGTTGGTGATACCGATCTCCATGTTCGCAATCTGCAGCGCCGCATATGCTTCGCGGAACGTCACATCAATCTGACGCTGAATATCCTTTGCCTCATCGATCAGGCCCATGAGCTCGCGGATCAGAATATTCCGCTTCTTGTCCATCAGCTCGTAACCCATGTGGGCAAGTTTCAGAGAGTTCTTTGCAAGAATCAGGTTTCCCTTGGTAGGAAAGGTATTCGGGTCCATTCCGATCTCACTCCTCTCGCTTACTCATTCATGGCATCGGCTTCTGCCTTTGCTTTTGCTACTGCATCAATGGTGGTCGGATGATAATACTGATCCAGAACCTTGGTGTTGACACGGTCGAGCTCTTCTCTCGGAAGCAGTCCAAGAAGCTCCCATGCCTTATTCAGCGTATCTTCCATGGAACGGTTTTCATCCATTCCCTGGCCGATGAATTCATGCTCGAATTCATTACCGAATACCAGGTACTGTTTATCGATCGGAGAAAGCTCATCCTCACCGATAACGGATGCCAGGGAACGCGCATCTCCTACCTTTGCATAGCAGGAGAACAGCTGGTTCGCTACGTCCTGATGATCGGCTCTTGTGTAGCCCTCACCGATACCGTCCTTCATCAGACGGGAAAGACTCGGCAGCACGCTGATTGGCGGGTAAATAGACTGGCCGTGAAGCTGGCGGTCCAGTACGATCTGACCCTCGGTGATGTAACCGGTCAGGTCAGGGATCGGGTGCGTGATATCATCGTTTGGCATGGTCAGGATCGGAATCTGTGTTACGGATCCCTCTACGCCCTGTACGATTCCGGCGCGCTCATACAGCGTAGCCAGCTCACTGTACAGGTATCCAGGATAACCTTTACGGGAAGGAATCTCTCCACGGGAGGAGGAAACCTCACGCATAGCCTCGCAGAAGGATGTGATATCGGTCAGGATAACCAGGATATGCATGCCTTTCTCGAATGCAAGGTACTCGGCAGCTGTCAGTGCTACCTTCGGGGTGATCAGACGCTCTACAACCGGGTCGTTTGCCAGGTTCAGGAACATAACAACGTGGTCAGATACACCACTTTCCTCAAAGGTCCGACGGAAGAACTCTGCTACGTCGTATTTAACACCCATAGCGGCAAATACGATTGCAAACTTCTCATCGGAATCTCCAAGAGATGCCTGCTGTACGATCTGTGCTGCCAGCTGGTCGTGCGGAAGTCCGTTTCCGGAGAAGATCGGCAGCTTCTGGCCACGAATCAGGGTGGTCAGACCGTCGATTGCAGAAATACCTGTATGGATATAGTTTCTTGGGTATTTACGGGTAACCGGGTTCAGCGGCAGGCCGTTGACGTTTCTTCTTACCTCTGCGTCAATCGGTCCCATGCGGTCGATCGGTTTTCCGATACCATCGAAGGTACGTCCCAGGATTTCCTCGGAAAGTCCGATCTCCATCGGATGTCCGGTCAGACGGGTATGAGTATTGGTAAGAGACATGCTCGAAGTTCCCTCAAATACCTGAATAACGGCTTTGTCTTCGTATACAGCAACGATACGTCCCAGTTTTTTCTCATTGCCGTCTACGGTAAATTCTACGATTTCCTCGTAGGAAGCATTTTTTACACCTTCCAGAACAACCAGAGGGCCATTGACCTCACTAAGGCCTAAATATTCAATTGCCATGATGAATTCCCTCCTTAACCATTCTTCTCGAGTACCTTATCGTAGAAGGTGTCGATATCTTTTTTGTATGTGTCAAACAGATCCAGACGGTCATTCGGTACATCGTATTTAATAGAAACGACGCGGTCAAAGATCTTGTCCTCTTTCAGTACGGACATTGGCATGCCCATCGTCACGAGCGCTTTGGATTTCTTGTACAGATAAAGAATAACTTCCATCATCTTGTACTGTTTTTCCAGAGATACGCAGGTGTCATCCGGATGGAATGCGTTCTGCTGCAGGAAGCCCAGTCGAATAACTCTGGCGATTTCCAGGGTCAGCTTCTGGTCATCCGGAAGAACATCGCTACCGATCAGTTTTACAATTTCCATCAGGGAGCTCTCGGAGTTCAGGATTCCCATTAACTGGTTCCGCATATCTACAAAGTTTTTGTTTACGTGATCTTTGTACCACGGCGACAGATCCTGCAGGTATTCACTGTAGCTGGTCAGCCAGTGGATCGCCGGGAAATGACGGGCGTAAGCCAGAGATTTGTCCAGTCCCCAGAAGCAGCGGACGAAACGTTTGGTGTTCATGGTAACAGGCTCGGAGAAGTCACCACCCTGCGGAGATACGGCTCCGATGATGGATACGCTTCCCTCTGCGCCGCAAAGGGTCTGCATCATGCCGGCACGCTCATAGAAAGCGGACAGACGGGATGCCAGGTATGCCGGGAAACCTTCCTCGGCAGGCATTTCCTCCAGACGGCCGGACAGCTCACGGAGTGCCTCTGCCCAACGGGATGTAGAGTCTGCCATGATTGCTACATCATAGCCCATATCGCGGTAATACTCAGCCAGTGTCAGTCCGGAATACAGAGATGCCTCACGGGCTGCAACAGGCATGTTGGATGTGTTGGCGATCAGGGTGGTACGGTCCATCAGCGGGTTGCCGCTCTTCGGGTCGATCAGTTCCTGGAACTCCTCCAGAACCTGTGTCATCTCGTTTCCACGCTCTCCACATCCGATATAGATGATGATATCGGCATCAGACCATTTTGCGATCTGGTGCTGGGTCATGGTTTTTCCGGTACCGAATCCGCCAGGGATGGCTGCTGTGCCGCCTTTTGCGATCGGGAACATCGTATCCAGGATACGCTGTCCTGTGATCAGCGGAACGGATGCCGGATATCTTTTCAGGGTTGGACGCGGTACACGGATCGGCCATTTCTGTGCCAGTGTGATCTCTTTTTCGGTGCCGTCTTCCAGTTTCAGTTTTACAATCGGGTCAAGGATGGTATACTTTCCGTCTTTGGCAGCCCAGATAACCGTGCCGTTGACATCCGGCGGAACCATCGATTTGTGAACGATGGAACGGGTTTCCTGTGTTTCTGCAATGATTGCGCCGCCCATCAGCTCTTCGCCTTCCGAAACAGTTACATGGACATCCCATTTTTTCTCTGTATCCAGAGAATCTACGGTAAGGCCGCGGCTGATGTATTTACCGGACTGCTTTGCAATCTCGGACAGCGGACGCTCAATACCGTCAAAAATGTTGTTCAGGATTCCAGGTCCCAATGTAACAGAGAGGGCATCTCCGGATGCGGTAACTGTTTCGCCTGGTTTCAGTCCTGTGGTTTCCTCGAAAACCTGTACTGTGGTGGTATCCTTTGTCAGGGCAATAACCTCGCCGACCAGACGTTCTTTACCAACGTAAACCATCTCGGACATTTTAAATCCGGTGTTTCCTTTCAGATATACGACCGGACCGTTGATTCCATAGATAACTCCGGTTTTATTCATGCTCTACACCTCCGTGAAAGATGAAATTCTCCCGCTCTTCGTTCAGAAGGGTCTCGAAGGAATTATCGATCAGAATATTTTTCTCCGGAATGACCGCGCGCACGCCGCCAAGGAACGGCATGGCCGAAATGGTAAGGGTTACGGAGAGTTTCTGCTCCAGGGAAGCCTTATGAGCTTCGTCTGACGGATCCAGATATAAGGTCAGCTTGTCGTTTCCGGCAAATGTAACGGCTTCGCGGATTTTGCGCTCCAGATACTCCTCATAGGATGGATCCTTTTTATAAGCGGTAAGTTTTTCACGAACTTCTTTAAACAGTTTTTCTTTTAATTCCAGATTTTTACGGGACAGCTTCCGTCTGATATGAAGCTGATCCGCAGACAGTGTCTTATTGACATCACGTTTTGCTTTCTCGGTCTCGGCAGCAACTTCTTCTTCTGCCTGACGTCTTGCGGTTGCTTTATGCTCCTCGAAGATCTTATCCAGAGCTTTCTGGTGATCGCCGATCACACGTTCTGCTTCACGGTTTGCACTGTCCAGGGAATGATTATAAAAATTCTGAAGTTTCTCCTCAGTAGTCAATGTGTGTCACCTCCAGGGCATTCTTACAGTTTTAATCCAATAGATTCATTTACAAAGGAAGTGATAAAGTCCGGCGCTCTTCCGGTACCGTGACGGTCCGGAATTTCAATGAGCAGCGGAAGCTTATGGTTGAGGCGGACATCCTCCAGAATGTCCGGGAATTCCTTCCCGAACTTTTCTGTAAGGAGAATAATTCCGATCTCTTTGTCTGCCAGTGTTTTCTGCAGTGTATCATAAAGCTCCTCGCGCTCATGAACGACAACGCCTTCCACTCCGGCCAGGCGCATGCCCGTCTGAGTGTCTACGTTATCACTGATCAAGAACATTTTCATTTATGATTCCTCCAACTTAAGGTGAAGATCAATACCTTCCGGTTTTGGAATCAAAGTTTACCAAGAATCATGAAGGAGATGATCAGACCATACAGAGCGATACCTTCGGCCATAGCTACGAAGATCATGGATTTACCAAAGATGCTGCCGTCTTCGCTGATTGCTCCAAGAGCTGCGCTTGCGGAAGATGCAACGGCGATACCGGAACCAATACCGGAAAGACCGGTAACAAGAGCTGCACCGATGTAACCAAGACCGGTTGCAAGACCAGCGCCTGCTTCTGTTGCAGCAGATGCAGTTGTTGCGCCTGCGAAGGAAACAACGGTTGCGATCAGCAGAAGGCCGAAGAAGCCGCTTACATTGGCTGCCAGAGATTTTTTGTAACGATTTTTGTTGTGCTCACCTTTGAAGTAATAAGTCATAGGAACAACGATGGTTAATACCATTGCGATTGCAGTAAGTACCTGTACAAATGCTGAGTTCATAATAGTTTTCCTCCTGAAGTTAATTCATTAAATTTACTCTTTGCTGCGATCCGGAGCCATTTTCACTTTTTCCCGATACAGCTTCCCGCCATATTCACTTCCATTTCGCATGGCTCTGAATCCTCTTTTATTTCTCGCCTTTTTTCAAAAACGGAACAAATGGTTTTCCGTCTCCTTCATAGAACCGGCTGAACATCTCGTAATACTCCAGACGCAGTACCTGGATCGCTACCAGCAGTGCCTCAAGGCAGGCAACGAAGACATTTCCGAGAACAATAACCGGCCAGCTGATGCTGCCGCCGCCTGTTGCTCCGCCGAGCATCAGGACAACCTCCATCATAGCCGCATGGCTGACTGCATATGCGCCGACACGGACAAAGGAAATTGTGTTGGAGAAGTAGCTCAAAAGCACATCGAAGAGTTCGAAGAATGCCTGTACAAAGAACATTCCCTTTCCGGTCTCCGGAAATGCATTGCCCTTCTTCTCTACCATACGCTCCAGTGGCTCTTTTAAGAAGATCGCAAGAAGCGGAATACCGAACATGACTACCATCACGCCGACAGCCGGAGCTTTATGGCCGCTGAACAGGAGAACGAGTGTAACGGCAAGGGCTCCGTAGAAAATGAAGCCTGCCAGGGAGTTCTGGCTGAACAGAAGCTCGCCGAGCTTATGGTTTCTTGCTGCATTGATCATATGCAGAACCATTCCTGTCAGAATCATGAACATACCAAATGCAACCGCTGCGACAAATACGGTATTCATCGAACCGATGAACGGAAGCGTTGTCATCGCTTCCTTCGGATGCAGCCAGAGGGCCGGTATGACATTCTCAAATCCGAAGAAGCTGCCGAACAAGAATCCGAAGATCACAGAGAATACCGCGCAGGTACTCATGATCGCTGCCAGATCCATCTTCTTGTAGTGGTACAGCAGTGCGCCGCCAATCAGCAGACACAATCCCTGTCCTACATCGGCAAACATGATTCCGAAAATAAAGGCATAGGTGAGTCCTACGATAATCGTAGGGTCAATTTCATTGTAATTTGGCAGTCCGTACATCTTCACGTACATCTCAAACGGACGGAAGATTTTCGGGTTTTTCAGCTTTGTCGGCGGCTGACGCAGAACGTTGTTTGCATCATCCTCGATGAAGCAGAAGAGATTTGTGTCGTTTTCGATGTCCTTCTGGAAGGAAGCGGCATCTTTTTCCGACATCCAGCCGCACAGAATATAGAAGGTTTCCTTCTTGGATTTTGTGCAGGCCGCCAGGCGACGGACATCAAAGTTGCCGGAGAGCTGCTCTAACTGCTCTTTTGCTGCAACCAGATCCTCTGCGGAATCCGAAAGGCATTTTGCCAGTTTCCGTGAGCACTCGCTGAGTGCATCGTCTGTCTTTTTGATTTCTGCCTGAAGTGCTGCGTAAGCATCCTCCGGCGTTCCGCTGTACTCGTCCGGAACGTAGATTCTTTCGAAGTGCAGGGATGAGAATACGGCGTCCACTTTCGTGACCTGATCTCTTGGGCAGAAGTAAATGCCCCATACATACTGCTCATCGGAATGGCAGCGGTAGAATACCGTATCGCTGTTCTCATAGCAGTAGCTCTCAAATTTGTTGTAATACTCTTTTGTGATCTTTCCGAATCTGAATTTAATAAAGTGGAAATCCAGAATGGAGGAAAGATTGCAGTGCAGATCCTGAAACGGCTCGATTTTCTGTGCTTTTTCCATCAAGTCTTTCTTTTTTGCTTCCAGTTCTGTACGCTCCTGGTTCAACTGGCCAAGGGTGTGATCCAAACCATGGACACAGTTGATGGCATCTTCCAGGGAAAGTCTTTTCGTGGTGGTACGCTTCTCTTCCGGCAGAAGTGCTGTAAAATCTTCCGCCTGTTTTAAGGTCTCTTTGTATGGGTTGATCTGGATATACGGTGTGATATTCTGCATCGTAGACAGCTCCGTCAGAGCGTTTTCCAGATGTATCTCATATTTTGAGAGATAAGTGTTGACCACACGGTCAATGTCGGCTTTCGGCCCGGTGATGCTCAAAAATTTCATCTTGACAATCAATGAGTACACCTCCCCGTGTATTAAGTTTTTGCGATATGCTGCATTGCCTCGTCAGCGCTGATACGGTAACGTACGCACTCGAGTGCAATAATAAGCCGGTTTACCTCGTGCTCTTTGTGATAGAGGTATGAGTATATGGTGGCAACGGAATAAGGATCCTGTCTGGATTCACTGGAAAGTATGTGCTTCATAATGGCTGCATACATGGATTCCAGCGTATCGACTTTGAAGGAATCATACCGTTTCGCATAATAGGTTTGTTCCAGCAGCTGGGAAAATGCACTCATATTCTCGGCTTCTACCAGTGCCTTTACCACATCCTTTTTCAGCCGGTGATGAACCGGAATCAGCAGGGCGTAGATTTGTGCGCTGGTCATGTGATAATAGCGTTTGGAACGGTAGATCCACTGAAGGTTCAGCATGTCAAACTTGCTTCCCCATGCAGCGGTCAGCTCTTCCAGATCCCGCTTTGTCACTACTTTTGATCTGTCTTTCCACATCTGTGCAAAGTAATACAGATCCAGGGTCATCTCATAGTCGAACAGGGTCGGACGCTCGATATCCGCGAGCTGCGACAACGGGGCATAATATTCTGTCCCTTTCAGGTTCGCAATCAGTTCTTCGATCGTCCTGGAGGACGCCAGAAGATTGATGTCCAGCTGGGAATGCTTGTTAAAGAACTCGTCGAATATGGACAGGTTCAATACCACATCACGGTGATCAAATACCGTGTTCAGGCATTCTTTGATAACGGACACTTCGTATCGTTTAAAGTAGAGCGCAAGGAACTTTCTCTGCTCCACATTTGCAAAACGGTACAGCTTGGAAAAATCCCGGTATACCGTCAGGCGCAGCATTTTCTCGATCTGACCTCGGTGAAGGTCAGCTTCGTTGTAGCCCTCAAACAGATCCTCATAGCCTTTATGCTGCTTGAGGTAAGAAACTGCCTGCGGTACACTCTCCAATTCCACGATTTCCCGAAAATTCTGGTCGTTTAAAAGATGGCTCTGCATGGCTCTTATCTTTGTGGTAAGGCCGCTGTAGGATAATAGACCGCTCATCGTTTCACTTCCTTATAATGTTTTCGTAAATCTGCGTGGACAGTGTTCCGTGATTCTGTTCGTAATAAGCGTCCAGTGAAGATAGAAGTTCGGCGGCAGAGTCCCGCTGCTTTTTCTGATCCGCATCTGTAGTAGAATGAAGTTTTGTTGTGATCTCTTCAATCCGCTTTGCCGTTTCCGCTTCCAGATCTGCATCGAATTTTGCAATCCGCTCTTCCTGCTGCTCGTCCTGGAGCTTCTTCTGATTCTCGGCAGCCTGCATAATCTTAGTAGCAGCCGTTTCGATCTCTGCAAGTTTGTTAATTACAGATTCCATAGCATCGCTTTCCCTCCTTATTTATTTAAAAGACAACAAAGACGAGGAAAACTCCCCGCATCTTTGCTGTTAGTATTCTACACCTTTTTTTCCAAAGTTGACATATTGAAATCGTAAAAAAAAGTGGGATTTCGATCGACTTTTTAATTAAAAATAGACAATGGGTCATATTTTTTCTTCCAATCTCAATAGCCAAAAGATGGTCCCTCATATGATTTCGATATGGATCCAATCCGATTGTCATATTGCTGATAAGAAATGCTATGTGCAGGTTGATATTGTATACAGTATTTTGAAAACTTTGAAAATTTGAAAACGGGATTTTTCTGTTTTGCTTTTTCGGGAGCTATGATATACTGAATATGATTGGCTTTTATTCTAATATTTATCACTTAAGAAAGGAATTTTACGCATATGCGCCTTAGAAATATCAGAGGATCAAAAGATGTGATTGCTTCCTGTCCGTTCGTTGTGCAGGAGCCGGAGAGCTGCCGGGGACGGTGGGCTGAAATTTTTGGAAATGAAAATCCGATTCATATTGAGGTCGGTATGGGAAAGGGCCGCTTTTTGATGGATATGGCGGTTCTGCATCCGGAAATCAACTACGTCGGCATTGAAATGTACGACAGCGTGCTGCTCCGCGCAGTACAGAAACGGGAAAAACTGGAGACGGAAATCAAAAACCTGTTCTTTATCCGCATGGATGCACGCCAGCTTCCGGAAGTGTTTGCTGAGGGCGAGGTAGACCGCATTTACCTCAACTTCTCCGATCCGTGGCCGAAAGACCGCCATGCGAAACGGAGACTGACATCGCATGAGTTTCTTGCACGGTACGAGAAGATTTTAAAGAAGGACGGAACACTGGAATTCAAAACCGATAATAAAGATCTGTTTGACTTCTCTCTTGAAGAGATGAAAAATGCAGAGGGATGGGAACTCACTGCATTCACATACGATCTGCACCACGATGTGGTTCTCTCAGAAGGAAATGTAATGACGGAATATGAGGAGAAGTTTTCCTCAATCGGAAACCCGATCTGTAAGATGGAGGCACGGTTTCTGTAAAAAACATTTCTGCATGTAAGGGGGATTTGAAAACGAAAAGAAAAGTTCTGGCGGCACCAGTGCGACAGTGGCCATGGTAACGAAAGATGCGGACGGCACCTGGAACGAGGATCTTTGTACAAGCAGCTATGTCGGATACGGCGGTGTAAGCGAAACTACCGAATGGAACCGCAAAACACCGCGCGGACAGTTCAGCTTTACGTATGCCTTCGGCATTCTCCCTAATCCCGGAACGGAACTTTCCTATACCCAGGTGGATGATACGTATTACTGGGTCGATGATGTAAATTCCAGATACTACAATCAGTTCGTCACGACGAAGACAACGCCGAAAGCCTGGAATTTCCCGGCGGATGCATTTCTGTTCCGGAAGACCAGATGATCACGATTCTGAAAAATGTTCAGCCGGGCTGCCAGATTATTATTGATTCGGCGAGCGAGCTGAAGAACTATTGACATTTTTTACTTGGAATGCAAAACCGACAGTGAAAAGATCTATTTTTTTAAGATCTCTCCGCTGTCGTTTTTTTGTGCGTAAAACAAGAAAAACACCGTCCCCGCAGCTCTCAGGTCTGCAAAAACAGTGCTTTCGATGCGCCTTCAGGGACTCGAACCCTGGACAAATAGATTAAGAGTCTACTGCTCTACCAACTGAGCTAAAGGCGCTTACTTTTGTTTTTCTGTGTTTCATTGGATGATCCACTCGCTGAACACAAATAAGATTATAAAGGATTCTGCCGAAAAAAGCAACCTTTTTTTCACTGTTTCTTTACTTTTGTTAAAAACAGCGAAAACAGGTCTTATAATTCTATTAAATTTCACAATTTTTTCGTATATTTCCGTTTGTTTCGACGACGGCTCCAATGGCAGCCGAACCTACTTCCGTTTCTTGTCTTTCTTTTTCAAAAGCTTCTCCAGCTCCTGCATGGATTTCTGGATTTTATAAAGACAGCCGCTGCCGGCATATTTATTCTGATAGCAGAAATCCTGGAGTTTCTGCTGAAAGAAACCTGATTTTCTGATCAAACTTCTTCTCCGCTTTCCGGCGTACCGGACACGGGCACCGGAAAAGTTCTTTTTCTTCTATATTATACAGGGAATGTCAACATTGACCAGAAAATAGCTTGTTTTAGCCATTGTTTTCCCATTTTCTTTCCGCTATAATACAGCAAAAACTACTATTTATACTTTGGGGGAATTTTTATGAAAACACGAATGAATTTCAAGGATGAGTTTTACCAGAAATTAAAGCTCCTCGTCCTCCCGATTGCGATTCAGAACTTTATGCTGGCTCT
This sequence comes from Blautia sp. OM06-15AC, assembly GCF_003481425.1. Lineage (NCBI taxonomy): Bacteria > Bacillati > Bacillota > Clostridia > Lachnospirales > Lachnospiraceae > Blautia > Blautia sp. OM06-15AC. Next base: position 57,176 of record NZ_QULD01000004.1, read on the forward strand.
CGTCAGCGCGACGGACGCAATCATGCTGGGATGGATTGACCAGACCTCGCTGTCGGCGGTTTCGCTGGCCGGGCAGGTGCAGTTTGTTTTGAGCCTTTTTATCTCAGGCATCGCGGCGGGCGCCGGTATTATGGCAGCGCAGTACTGGGGGAAACGGGATGCTGCTTCGATCGAAAAAGTGATTCCGATCGCACTTCGCACCAACCTGCTGTTCTCCGGCCTGTTTACCATCCTTGCCGGTTTCTGTCCCGAAATGCTGATGCGCATCTTTACAAATGATGCGGCCCTGGTTGCAAGCGGAAGCCAGTATTTACGCGCTGTTGCACTCTCCTACGTACTCTGCGGTATTTCGCAGGTCTATCTAATCCTGCTGAAAAACACCGGTCATGCAGCAGTCAGCTCCCGCATCAGTTCCACTGCGGTTGTACTGAACATCATTTTAAATGCCATCCTCATCTACGGTCTTTGCGGTGCTCCGGCACTTGGGATCCGCGGAGCAGCTTATGCAACGGTAGCTGCCCGCGTTGTGGAACTGATCTGGGCTTATCTCGAGACAAAGAAACCGGAGCGTGTACGGATTCTCTGGAACCGCCTCTTCTCTTCCGCAGGGAAAATACTTTCAGAAGACTTCTGGCGCTACACGCTTCCCGTGCTTGCGGCCTCCCTCGTCTGGGGAATTGCCTACGTTCTGTACTCCGTTATCATGGGCCACATGGGAAGCGATGCTGTTGCAGCAAACTCGATTACCTCGATTGCAAAGAGCCTCCTCTCCTGCCTGATCCGCGGTGTGAGCGGCGGTGCCGGTGTTCTGATCGGAAATCTGCTCGGCGCGAACGAGCTGGAAAAAGCCCGCGAGTATGGAGGACGTTTAAGCCATCTCTCCATTGCCATCGGCATTGTGACCGGCGGCCTGCTGATGCTCATTTCCCCAGCCATCGTTCATTTTGCCCCACTTTCCGATATCGCAGCCGAGTACCTGCAGTACATGCTTCTCTTCTGCGGTCTGAACCTGATGGCACAATCGGTCAACACCACCGTTCTCGACGGTATCTTTTGTGCCGGAGGCGATGCGAAATTTGATATGCAGGGAAACATCGGCGCTATGTGGTGCTTTTCTGTACCGCTTGGCTTTCTTGCCGCATTCTGGCTGAAGCTTCCGGTTATGGTGGTTTACTGCATTGTAAATCTCGATGAAATTGTAAAGCTTCCTGCCGTTTATCATCATTATAAAAAGTACATCTGGGTTCGCAATATTACCCGCGATGTCGAAGATTAGTTCTCACATCATCTGCAGTCCCTGCCGCCGGCAGCTTCCACCGGATGCAATACCCAAAAAGCCTCTGAGGAAAGTCACATTCACACCGGACTTTTCTCAGAGGCTTTTGATTATTCCATTGATTGTTCCATTGACTATTTCATGGACGATTACATGGATTTTCTTTCCGCAATTTCCGCCATCTTTGCTTCATTCAGACGTGTGTCGCCATGGACACGGCTGTAGGAAAGATAGCCGTTCATACGGTCGATCTTTGTCAGGTTCTTGGAACCGCAGACCGGGCAGACATCCATGTCAAGTTCCTGGTGGCCGCAGTCATCGCAGTAAGCCAGGGACAGGTTGACGCCCTCGTAGTAGCCAAGCTCCATCGCACGCTCGATCAGGGTCTTGATCGCGCCTTTGTTGTAGCCGACCGGATAGCGCACGTACTGGATTTTTCCGCCGTTGCAGAGCTCCCAGAAACGTCCCTCGAGATCCTGTTTCTGGATCGGGGTGATGTCCTCGGTTACGTGGCAGTGGAAACTGTTGCTCACATACGGGCGGTCCGAAACGTTGCGGACGATGCCGTACTGTTTGCGGAACTGCTCTATCTGCAGGCCGCACAGGGATTCTGCCGGTGTGCCGTAGATCGCATAGAGGATGCCGTCCTCTTTCTTAAACTCGGCAACCTTGTCGTTGATATATTTCAGCGTGTCGAGTGCGAACTGTCCGTCCTCAACAAGAGATTTTCCGTTGTACAGCTCCTGCAGCTCGTTCAGCGCCGTGATACCGAACGATGCGGTCATCGGCTTTAACAGCGGGCGGATCTTGTCGGACGGTTTTAAGTGGCCGCCGTAGAAACCTCCCTCGCAGTAAGCCAGCGGGTTCGTGGATGCACGCATCTCGCCGAGGTAATCGTAGGTCCGTTTGTGCAGATCGCGGATCATCTCGAGGTAGAAGTCGAGCACTTCATGGAAATCGCGGTTCTCGGAACGGGATTTTGCCAGGATCATCGGAAGATGAAGGGAAACGGCTCCGATGTTGAAACGTCCGACAAAGACCGGTTTGTCGTTCTCATCTGCCGGCTCCATGCCTCCGCGCTCGTACCACGGGCTAAGGAAAGCACGGCATCCCATCGGGCTGATGACTCTCTTGTATTTCTTGTACATCTCGGCGATGTAGCCCTCGCCGCTCATCGACAGCCAGTCCGGATACATCGTCTTGGAAGAACAGTCAAGTCCTGCCTCGAAGACATCTTCTGCGATGCCGCCCTCTCCGTGAATTGCCTTGTCATATAAGAAGACAATTTTCGGGAAGAGCACCGGCTTTTTGTGGCCCTTCTTGCCCTGTCCGTTTTTGTGGACCTCGAGAAGGGAGATGGAAATCATCTTCTCGAACATGCTCGTTCCAAGGCCGAGGGTCACGGTAACGAACGGATAATCACCGCGGGAAGATCCAACAGTGTTCAGCTTATACTCAATTCCCTGCCATCCCTGATCGCACTCTCTTCTTACTTTGTCGATCGCATACTCGATGGCTTTCTCCTGTGCACCCTCCCAGGATGCGTCGGTATATTTCAGGAACTCTTTTACGTAGTAATCGTAGCTCTTCTGTGCGTACGGAGCAAGGATCTTGTCCACCTCCGGCACGGTAAAGCCGCCGTACTGCTGTGCAGCGGTGCTGAGGACGATATCGCCCATGACATCAAATGCGGTGTCGAGTGTCTTCGGCTCGTTGTACCAGACATTTCCCATCTCGAAACCGCCTTTTAAAACGTTTCCGACATCGAACAGACAGCAGTTCATGGTATCGAGACGTGCGGACTGGTCGTGGATGTAGATGTAACCGTCCTTACAGGCCTGCAGCTCGTTGCGGTTCATGAAGAACTTGCGGTACAGCTCTTTGTTCAGCTCGTTGAAAATCAGGCTTCGCTTCGTTGCAACGAGGGCGCTGTCGGTGTTGGCATTGCTCTTGTCGCCGATGTAGCGGATGGACTGGCTCTTCGTGTAGACCTCGTCCATCATATGGATAAAATCAGTTTTGTAATTGCGGTAATCGCGGTAGCTTTTTGCCACAGCCGGGTTTACTTTTTCGAGTGCTCCCTCCACGATATTGTGCATATCGCTGATCGGAATTTCGGTCTTTCCAAGGGAATATACGTGCTCGGTTGCGAACTTACAGATAAAGTCAATCTCCTGCTGTGAGAAGGTATACAGGATTCTCTGTGCGGATTTATTTACGGCACGGACGATCTTCTGCGCGTCGAATTCTTCTTTGGTGCCGTCCTTTTTGATAATATAAACCATTGTGGTGTCCTCCAAATCAAACACTATATCTTGTGTGTCCCCCACCCTTTTCTTGTAGCGGGTACCACATATTGTAGCATGTTTCTTTTGAAAAGAAAAGGCATTTCCTGTAAGTTTTTATTTTCAGAATATTGCATACTGCTCTTTCGTGCAGACAGAAATCTGCATTTTTCAAATTCGTTCTGCAAGCGTTCCTTCAAAAACGGTCTCGGCCGGGCCGGTCAGAAGGACCTTATTTTTCGTCCGGTCCCATGTAACGAAAAGCCTGCCGCCGCGCAGTTCTACGGCAGTTTCTCCCTCCGAAACACAGCCGGAAAGCATCGCCGCGACGGCTGCCGCACACGCTCCCGTTCCGCAGGACAGCGTTTCACCGCTCCCACGTTCCCAGACTCTCATTTTTATTGTGTGTTGATCTAAAGCCTGGATAAACTCTGTATTGATACGGTCCGGGAAGCAGGAAAGGTGTTCAAAAGCGGAACCGGTCTTTGCAATGGATATTTTTTCCACATCTTCCACCGGAATCACCGCATGCGGATTTCCCATCGAAAGGCAGGTCATCGTATAATTTTCCCCGCACACGGTAATTTTATGCTCCAGCACATATTCCCCCAGAGAAACAACGGGGATCTGTGCGGCGCGGAATTCCGGCGTTCCCATCTCCACTGTCACCTGACAGATCTCATTCAGATTCTCCCCCGTCTGCAGATGAATCACACGGTTTCCGCTGCCGGTTTCGATAGTCAGCGTCGTTTTTCTCGTCAGCCCATGCTCGTACACGTATTTTCCCACACAGCGGATGCCGTTGCCGCACATCGCGCCCTTCGAGCCGTCGGCGTTGTACATTTCCATCGAAAAATCTGCTGTTTTGGATGCCCCGATCAGAATCAGCCCGTCCGCGCCGATGCCGAAATGGCGGTCACTTACCGCTTTTGCCAGCCGCCCCGGACTCTCCACCCGCTCCTCCATGGCATTTACATAGATATAATCATTTCCGCAGCCCTGCATTTTTGTAAAACGCATACACAGCCTCCTCCCAGACTTCTGCCCTTTCCAGTTCCTTACTAAATATGTATTCCGTACCGCGCTTTTGAAAAACCATTTTTCTCAAATCCGCTTCAGACATTGGAAAACGAAGCGGAATGTGATAGAATAGGGGGAACTGATATCGTTACTTACATGAAGTAACTTTCAAATATTTTTAACCATTTATTATGAGGAGGTTTTGATGAAAAAATACCGTTGGGTTTTAACAGCAGTATTTGCCGCTTTCCTCGTGGGAACGAGCGGCTGCGGAAAGAAAACAGAAACGATTCCGATCACAACCATCAGTCAGAGTACCGACGATGACAACCCCGAAGACAATCTGGCGGCCTCCGGCGATTCCGATGAGATTCCGGAATACGATGTGGATCTCTCGAAGAACCTGAACAGTTTTCAGCTTGCCATCTGGGGCGATACATACGAAATTCCGGAATCCTACGCGGATTTTACAGCGCTTGGCTGGGTCTACAGCGGCGACGACACGAAGGAAATTCAGCCGGAATCCTTCTCAGAGGGCGAAAGTTTTGAAAAGGACGGAAACCAGATTACCGTCGATATTGCCAATCCGGATACCACGGCAAAGCCAGTGGCGGAATGCCTGATCGGAGGCATTCACATCGACACCTCGACCGCTGAGGGCCAGAATATCTATGTCGGCCTGCCGAACGGCGTCACTCTGCAGCAGTCGCTGATGGAGGATGCGGAAAGCATCTACGGTGCGCCAAAGGACCGTTATGAGACCGATACCTCTGTGCAGTTCACGTATGAGTACGGGCTGTACCAGACGATCACGCTCGGCTTCGATAACAAAACGGGAATTCTGTATTCCCTCGATATGCAGAACTTTACGACCACGGCTGATGCAGAAGCGCTCGATGGTGTCAGCGATGCCACAACACCGGAAGTGGAGGCCTACCAGGCACCGGAAGCCGACAGCAGTGAAATCAACGACTGGACCGTCCGCTTTGACGATGTACTCTATCATCTTCCCGTTCCGGTCAGTGAACTTCTGGACCACGACTGGACCGTCAATATGAAAGAGTCCGATACGGCCGTTTTAAACGGAAAATACGGCTACGTCACGCTGGAAAAGGGCGGTCAGAAGCTTTACTGCACCGTACATAATTACGGCGCGGAGGCGACGACAGTGCGCAACTGTTTTGTTACTTCGCTGTACGGCGATCTCGATACGACAAAGATTCCGATTTCAATCACAAACGGCATCACGCTCGGCACTTCCGAGAGCGATTTTCTGGCGAAGGCAGGGGATGCCAAATCAGAAAAAACGGAAAAAGAGGATAGTAACCTGACACTCTACACATTCTATAGTGATGACGAAAAGCTGGACTACACTGAAATCGGCATCGACAACGATCTGAAGCTGGTACGCAGCATCAAGGTGGTTCACAACCAGCCGGAAGCGCCGGAAGAAGAAGCCAAAAAAACTTCCGCGGAAGATTCATCTTCCGTTTCCGACAGTCAGGAACCGTCCGAAACACCGGCTCCGTAACGATACTTTCAGAAAAATGGCTGCATGGCAGCTTACTACAGACGAAAACGAGGATTTTTATGGAAAACTTATACGACGTTATCATCATCGGCTCCGGCCCGGCGGGTCTTTCTGCCGCGATTTATGCGAAACGCGCAAAGCTCTCCTCTCTTACGATTGAGGCAAACTTTGCAAGCGGCGGCCAGGTGCTGAATACCTATGAAGTAGACAACTATCCCGGCCTTCCGGGCATCAGCGGCATGGATCTCGGAAGCACGCTGCGCGCACACGCTGAAAAAATGGGCGCGGAATTTTCCCGCGAGCGTGTGAAGGAGCTTGTTCTTGACGAAGAGATCAAGATTGTCCGCACGAGAAAAAATGAGTATCATGCCAGAACGGTCATTCTTGCAACCGGTGCGGAGCACCGCGCGTTAAATGTACCTGGTGAAAAGGAACTCTCCGGCATGGGCGTCTCTTACTGTGCAACGTGTGACGGCGCATTTTTCAAAGACAAAACCGTTGCCGTTATCGGCGGCGGCGATGTCGCCGTGGAGGATGCGATTTTCCTTGCCAGAACGTGCAAAAAGGTTTACGTGATCCACCGCCGCGATGAACTGCGGGCAGCCGGTGTTCTCCAGGATGCACTGCTGGCACTGCCGAATGTGGAAATGGTGTGGGATACGGTTGTGGATTCCATCGAGGGAAACGAGATGGTGTCCGGCGTGAAGGTAACGAACAAAAAGGCAGGAGAAGCCGGTATGATCACGGTAGACGGCGTGTTTATTGCCGTCGGTATCGTTCCGGTCTCCGCACTGATCGCAGGCACCGTAGAAACCGATGAGGCTGGCTACATCAAAGCCGGCGAAGACGGTGTGACGAGCGTGCCGGGCGTGTTCGCCGCAGGCGATGTCCGCACGAAGCAGCTCCGTCAGATCATCACGGCAGCCGCCGACGGCGCGAACTGTGTGACTTCGGTAGAGAAATATCTGATCAGCCACTGATGGCTTCTTTCGAATAGAATACGGCAAAAGCAGGCATTCTTCGTATTGTACGGAGAACTGCCTGCTTTTTTCTGTTTTTCCGTAGTTTCTGAAATCTGAAAAACCTTTCATGTCAGTCGTATAAAACTTTAAAACCTCTTTTGTCGAAATTGCACAAAGAAACCGGGTTTTTTCCACACGGGCCAATTTTATAAACATCTCGTCCACAAGTTATCCACATAGTTAACCACCGAAAACATGCCTAAAAACAAGTTATACACCGAGTTATCCACATTATCCACGAAAAACGGTGTGGAAAGCATGTGTTTAAATCTTGCGAAATCAGAACGCGTGTTTTGGTCATAACAGAGAAAACCGTTATTTCACCAAAAGATTTTACAAAGCACTTGACTTTTTAAGTGTCAATCTCTGTTGGTTTTTGACTTGAATTGTGTGAATTTTTCGTACAATTTAATATTACATTTTTCGTGTTCTTTTGCTGTTTTTACAATGGCTGCAAAAAGAAAATCTCCTGTTCGGAAAACAATTGTTTCGTTCCCAGACAGGAGATTTTGATTGGATTTTTCTTTGTTTTACTCTGCCAGCTTTCCAAGCCGCTTTGCTTCTGCCCTCAGCTCTTCGATCCGGCGGTTGCACATGCCCACCGGGACGCCGGTGTCGATGACACGTTCACAGCTCTTCATCAGCTCGCAGGCGCGGGCAAATGCCTCGTCGCCGATCTCCTGAAACGGTGCTTCGGTTACCGTCTCCATCGCCAGAATGCGGGCGAGCTGGTAATCGATATCGTTCGTATACAGGACGCCTGCCGCAAACGGGACATTTTCCTTCTGCAGTTTCCGGAACACCGGGATTCCCGTTCCGCCGCCTGCGAGGACAAAGACGCGCGGTGTTCCCTCCGGCCGCGGCAGCTCGATGCTTCCGAAGCACGGGTCAAACGAACCATTGTCAATCTCGTACAGTTCGCGGATGATATCCTCGCGGAAAATTGTCTCCGGTGCGCCGAAATGGGAAATAGCATCGCCCTTGACGCAGATGATCTTATCTGAAATTTTCTGTGCCAGATCGATCTCATGCAGCGACATGATGACGGTGATGCCCTTCTCCTTTGCCATGCGGCGCAGAATCGCGAGCAGTTCCAGCTTGTGGCGGATATCGAGGAAAGAAGTTGGCTCGTCGAGGATGATGACCTCCGGCTCCTGACAGATCGCACGCGCAAGAAGCACTCTCTGGCGCTGGCCGTCGCTGATGGCGTTGAAATCGCGGCCGCCGAGCTCTTCGGCATGAACGGCGCGCATCGCCTTCTCGACCTTCTCCTCATCCTCGCGGGTCAGCATGCCGAGCCGTCCGGTGTACGGATAGCGGCCCGTTGCCACGATATCGTGGCAGGTCATCAGCTCCGGCTTCATGCGCTCCGTCAGCACAACGGCCATCTTCGTGGACAACTCGCGGAACGAAAGCTCATGCAGGTTTTTCCCATCAAACTCCACATTTCCGCCGACCAGCTTTAACTGGCGGGTGATGCTTTTCAGAATCGTTGATTTACCGGAACCGTTCGGTCCGATCAGCGTAACGATCTCGCCTTTTTCGATGCTGATGCAGATATCTTTGATCAGCGGCTTCTTATCATAGCCGACCGTCAGGTGGTCCAGATGAAAATAATATTCATTCATATTCTCTTACCCCCTTTTCCGGCGCAGCATCATGAAAATGACGACCGGCGCACCAAAGATCGATGTGACCGTACTGATGGACAGCTCCAGCGGTGCAAACGCCATACGCGCGATCAGGTCGCACATCATACAGAAGACGGCTCCGCCGAGGAACGTTCCCGGGATTACGACGAGCGGACGCGATGTGCCGAGGCTCTGTTTAACGAGGAACGGGACGGCAATGCCGACAAACGAAATCGGACCGGCAAATGCGGTGACGCATGCGGAGAGAATACTCGAAAGCAGAATCAGCGCGATGCGGAATACTTTGATGTTGACACCCATGCTCTGCGCATACGCCTCACCGAGCTGGTATGCACCGATCGGTTTTGCCATCAGGAACGTGATGACAAAGGTGATGCCGATCACAGCCGCAGAGATCGCTACGTTGCTCCAGCTCATGCCGGAGAAGCTTCCCTGTGACCAGCCGTGGAGGTTGACGATATCGGAATCCTCCGCGAAGGTGACAACAAAATCCGTGACCGCCGAGCAGATGTAACCGATCATAATACCGCCGACGAGAAGTCCTGCCATATTTTTGATCCGTCGGGACATCAGCAGAATGAAGCCGACGGAGAGAAGGGATCCTAAGAATGCTGCAACAATCATCGTGTAAGATGTGATATTGCGCGCCCACTCCAGATAAAAGATCATGGTCAGCGCCACGACCATTTTGGCTCCCGAGGAAATTCCAAGAACAAACGGACCGGCAATCGGGTTTTCAAAGAAAGTCTGTAAAAGGAAGCCCGACAGGGACAGAGCACCGCCTAGGATTGCCGCCATCAGAATACGCGGAAGGCGGATTTTCCAGATAATATTGTACGCTTTCCCCTCTCCGGTCCGCCGCAGCAGAATCCGGAAAATTTCCGGAATCGAAATATTTACGTTTCCGGAATTGATATTCAACACGGTGATGGCGGCGAACGCCAGAATCAGCACCAGGAACACAGCGGCATACCGCGAACGGCGCCGGAAGTTTTCCATATGGAAACTGTTCTCTTTTCCTGTCATATTTTTTTTCTCTGACATACGTTCCTCCATCAGGATAATTTTCTTAAGAATACCATCTGATCCGGATCGCCGCCCGTTACCAGAAGGTTAATGTCGTTGGTAAACTGTGCAATTTTATCGGTTGCCTGATACATGGATTTCTCGGTTGTCCAGACGTTGCCCTCTTTGACTGCTTTGTAATCGGCAAACATGGAATCCTTTGCCAGCAGGTCGTCCAGGGTTTTGACGGTGGAATCGATGCTTGCGTTGTAGATCAGATAGTCCGCATCTTCGGCCGTATCGTAGAACTGCTCCATCGTGATCGGCACGGATGTTTTTCCGCTGTCGTCCTGGAGATCACGGAAGGCGTTGCGCGCACCGCCAAGCTCGATCATGTTGGAAATATAGTCCTCCGGGTTCCGCACAACGGCAGCTCCGCTCGTATTAATATAGAAGAAAGCGACCGTTTTTTCGGTATTCTGGAAATTCTTCAGATTTTCCACAACACTTGCCTGATTTGCAAAGAAGTCGGCTGCCTCCTCCTCTTTGTCCAGCATGGCACCGTAGAGTTTGATCCATTCGGTTCTGCCAAGAGGCTGGGATTCGTAGCTGGAACGGTCGATGAAGACCGGAATATCGAGCATCTCGATCATCTCCTGTACCTTCGGGGAATGGAGGATCATCGTGGATTCAATGGCCAGATCACAGTTCTCACTGACCAGAAGTTCGTAATCCGGCTCACTGTATTTTCCGGCGAAGATCATCGTTCCGGCATTCATCGCGTCAACGGCATCCTGTACGTACCAGTTGTCTGCGGTTTCACCGGAGAGACGAATCGTATCGAGGGAGTCGATGGCATCGAACAGCGCCATCGGAGAGGTTGCTGCCATGTAGATGCGTTCCAGCGGCTGATGGATTACAATTACGTCGGAATCGAGGTCATCCGGCGCCTCTTTTCCGTCCGGGACGAGCAGATACTGCGCGCCGTCTTTGACATCGATCAGTTTATAGCCGTCTGTGCAGTAGTATACGTTAAAGCACTCGGCGTAATTCAGGACCATCTTGCTCTCGATGGTGATTCCGGTGATGTCCGGTGCGTCGCTGACATCGTCTGTCGTTGCGAAACCATCCGCGGATGCGGTATCACTCCCGGAGGTGCTGCTCGCAGCAGTGGCTTCGGAGGTGCTTTCACTTTCAGCCGTACTTTCCGAGACGGATGTGCTCTCCGTCTGGCTTTCGGAAACGTCTGCTGCGGATGCTGTGGATGTGCTGCTCTCAGAAACTGCCGAAGTGCCCGACGCGGACGATGTGCTGCTTCCCGTTGATGCGGTGCTGCCGCAGGCCGTCAGTGACATCGCTGCTGCAAGAAAAAGTGCAGCCCATTTTTTCAGCTTTCTTTCGTTTTTTCCTGTCATTTGATATTCCTTTCTTAAAGAAAAAGCCGCTGCCATACGGCAGCAGCCCTTTCTCATTTTTTGCTGCAAATTATTGTACTTATTTATTCTCTTCTGCCTTTACCATCTGCTGGAACAGCTCGTTTGCCTGATCCTCGCATCCGAAGATCACGCCGTAGACTTTCAGCCACTCTGCTTTCGCAAGATCGGTCTTCTCGTCTGCGGAACGGTCAACCAGCATCGGAATGGTCAGGGTTGCCAGACGCTCTGCGGTGTCGGACAGACGCTCATTTTCCTCTTTCAGAAGTTCTTCCGGAGTCTTGTCTTCGTCTGCTTTCTCATCCGTTGTCTTATCGTCTTTATCGTCCTTCTGATCCTCAGCTTTGGTATCTGCGGTCTCGTCGGCTGCATCAGCATCTTCCTCATCTTTTGCATTTCCCGGAAGGAACTCAGACGGAAGAATTGCAAAATCGATTTCGTCTTTTACCAGAGCTTTGTAGTCCAGATCATCGAATGCTCCGTCGAAGGAGATTTTTTTGTTTTCCATTGCTTTTGCAATGTTTTCGATCTGGCAGTCTTTCTGCTCCATGCCGACTGCTTTGATGCTCTCTGCTGCGTCTAACTGCTCATCGAGAAGTTTCAGGGCATCCTCAGATGCTACGTATGTTTTCTCAACCGGAAGCTGGATCACGATCATATCTTTGTCCAGTCCTGCCGGAATCTCAACATCTTTCGGAACGATCAGATATTTGACAACATTGCCTTCGTACAGCTCTTTTGTCTTTTCGGTCAGATCTTTCGCTTTCTCAGTGCTGGTTTTTTTGGAATCGGATGCTGCTGCCGCTTCTTCCTCGTCGGTTGCTGCTGCGGTATCCTCTGCTGCTGCGGTATTGGTATCTTCTGCTTTCTTGTCGTCCTCGGTCTGTTTCTCCGGATCACGCTCGGTATCTTTTGTCATATCGATCTCCAGCAGGGTGATGCCTTCGTCGTAATGATACATCTTGAAGTACTCTGCGTAAGCAAGTTTTGTCTCTGCTTTGTATTCCAGTCCCATGATCTCCGGAGCGGTGGTATCCAGCTTGGAGTTATCGGTGCTGATCGTGGAGATTGTTCCGTCTGCTTTTACAAATCCTGTGCTGGAAGAAGTGCTGCCGCCCTTCTTTGCTGCTGCCAGGGAGATGAAGATGTTGTAGGAAATCTCATGGGCAACGGACATTCTGGTGGTCATACCGATGATGGTATTGTTCTTGTTCAGCTCAACCGGAATGGTGAAGATGCTGCTTCCGCCGCTGACATTTGCCATGTATTTATTTCCGTTTGCTTTTACATATCCGTAGTACGGACTGCTGAATGCGATCGTTGCATAAGCCTGTCCGTTCGTTACAGTAATCTTGCTGCAGGAGATGGTTACCTTTCCGGATCCGCCGGAGAAGGAGAATCCGTCTGGTGTGTAAACGCCATCTGCCAGTGTGGTTGCACTGTCTACTTTGGATGTGCCGCCGCTTAAGTCAGACTCATATTTGGATTCCTGCTCCGGTTTGGTATCGGCCGGTTTCTGGGTCGGTGCCGGAGTCGGGGTGCTGGTCGGTTTTACAACCGGTGTCTCAGATGGAGATACGGTTGGGGTCTTGGTCGGAACAATGGTTGGTTTCGGATCGTTGGAATCATCCGACGGCAGATCTCCGGTCTTTTTCAGGCTGGAGGATGCGATCGTGATGGTTCTGTCAAACCATTTGCCGCTCTTTACTGCGTGAGCTGCCACTGCCAGGCCCTGATCCAGTGCTTCTACCGGAATTTCAAACTGCAGTCCTGTTTTTGTCTCGCCGTTTAAGGTGTACTCACCTTTTCCTTTGGATGCAATCCATGCACTCTTATCTGCTGCTGCATCTGCTGCTGTTCCCAGATACAGGTAATTGTAACCTACTCCGCTTAAGGTGATAAGTGCTGTCATTTTTCCATCTTTTGCAGTCAGTTTTACTTTGACTACTTTAAACATTGCTGCACCAGTCTCAGCAGTTGCTTCGTAGATACCGTCTGCAATTTTGTTTGTCTCATCTGCCGGAAGATCTGAGGTCTTTTTCAGACTTGCTGATGCGATGGTGATGGTTCTTGCATACCATTTGTCCCGTTTTTCAGAATGGGATGCAACGGTAAGCGGCTGATCAAGTGCTGCTACCGGGATTTCATACTGCATTCCGGTTTTGGTCTGTCCGTCATCGGTCGTATAATCCGCTGTTCCGATGCCCGCGATCCATGCGCTCTTATCTGCAGCAGCTGCCTCTTCCGGAGTTCCCATATACAGGTAGTCATAAGCAACACCGCTTAAGGTGATCTTAGCTTTCATATCACCATCTTTTACGGTCAGCTCCACAGCCACTACTTTGAACATCTGAGCACCCGTCTCGGCGGTTCCGCTGTAAATGCCATTTGGAACTTTAGATGGCTCCGGGGTCGGCGTTGCGGTTGGTGCCGGGATCTCAGTCGGTTCCGGGGTTACGGTCGGTTCCGGGGTTGGTGTAACATCTGGTGTTTTCGTTCCCGGAATCACAAAGTAAAGCTGCTGTTTCGTATACCAGGTTCCGTCTTTCTTTCCAAGAACAATCGGAACGGTTGTGCCGGCTTTGTCAGCATCTACTTCAAACGCAAAGGAAAAACCGTCGTTTGCTTCCTGCATTCCCTGAATAACCGGTGCTTTTGCAAGGTCATCATTATTTCCAAAATACAGTTTATCAAACGATGTGTTGTTTGTTTTCAGGGTAAGAACAAGTTTGTCGCCCTTGTTGATCATGGTTGCCTCAGAGATGAGGAACATTTTGAATGCTTGACCGTTGTCCTTTACAACAGGTGCTTCTACGCTGACTGGTGTCTCGGAAGAATCATCGCCTGGTGTTTCACTCGGGGCCGGGGGCTCGGTCGGTTCCGGGGTTACGGTCGGGATTGCAGCGGTGCTGTGGATCGTAACAGTTTTATCAGCCCATGTTTTTTTCTTGGCTGAGCGAACGGCAACATCCATCTGTTTGTCAAGCTCTTCCACCGGAATTTCAAAACGATATCCGGTCTTTTCTGCACCGGTCTTCGTATCCGTATAGGTTTCGCTTCCTGTCGGAGCAATCCAGCTCTTTTCATCTGCTGCGGCAGCTTCTGCTGCTGTTCCCGTATACAGGTAATCATAGCCGGTTCCACTCAGCAGAATGGATGCTTTCAGTTTTCCATCTTTTACGATGAGTCTGGAAGAAATCACACGGAACATGCTTCCGGTTGCTTCTGCAGAAGTCTCATACTCACCATCTGCCGGTTTTGCTGCTTCCGCTGCTTTTGTTTCTTTCTCCTCGGCTGTATTGGATGCCTCATTTTTGGTTGTTTCTTTTACTTCCGTTTTCGGCTGTTCTGCCGCCGGACTGGTATTCTCTTTTACAGCATCTTTGGTTTCTTCTTTTGCCGGTGTTTCTTTTTTAGCATCCTGGGAAGTCTCATCTGCTGCTTCCGGCTCTTTTTCTGTGGTATCGGCAGTCTCTTCACCGTCTTTTGCAGTGTCCTCTGCAGTATCTTCCGAAGCATCCTCATCTGCAGATGGTGTCTCGGTCTCGTCAGATCCTGCCGGTGTCTGATCCTCTGCAGGCGCAACCGGTGTTTCCGTCGGCTCTTCTGCCGGAGTCTCTGCAGTGCTTTCACTGCTCTCGGTTTCTGCCGGTGTTGTTTCCGGTTCTGCCGTCTCTGCTGTTTCTTCGCTCTGCAGCGCTTCCTCTGCGGCTGCGCTGCTTTCTGTCTGTGCTGCTTTTTCCTGCGTATCTGCTAATACGCTGGCAGTCGGGCTCATGATCATGGACGCCGACAGCAGCAGTGCCAGAAATTTGCTTGAATTTCCTTTCATAACTTCTCCTTTTCTTCGGATATCCTTCGCGCATCTGCTCCGGATTCCGTCTGACTTTTTCAGGCAGCTGGGCGGTGCCTGTCCCCGTCAATGATGTCTCCCTGCAAGTAATCTTGTTTTTGAGGACACATTTTTTCTGCGAAAAGACAAACAGACATCTGCTTTTTCTGCAAAAGAGTTTCTCCACCGAAGCTCTTTTTCGGACGCATGGCGACAAAAAAGCAGATGTCCGATTTTGCTTCGTACATCTTTCCATGAATATATGCTTTCATCGGAAGCGATTCACTAACCTTTCCAGCAGGTTTCCTGACTCGCAGATCTTCACGGCAGCCGCGCCTTCTCATGCGTTTCGCACAATGGCATTTCTGCAGCTAACACTCCCTGCTTACAGTGACCGGATCGCTCAGGATTTCCACCTGATTCCCTTTTATCTTCGCGGATTCTTTTTCAAATCCGTTCCGCACTGAAAAGTCCCTTATTTCATTCGTTACTGATTATAGCAAAGCCGTTTTGGAAAGTCAAATGAAAGGCCACGGAAAAAGCGCATAAAATCAGCATTTTTTACATACTTTATGATAACTGTCCGCACCGGAGCCTATTCTATGAAACCAGCTTCTCTGCACCGCCGCATCCTGTTCCCTCTGCTTCTGTGCGGCGGACTTCTTTTCGCCCTGCTGTTCTGGTATTTTTCCCCGTTCTTTTCCCCTGGTGAGAACCGCCGGTTTTCCGCGTATGTGGAGGAACGGTTCCACTCCGAGGTAACCTCTTCTGCCATCACGCTCCACTATACCCTCGCTGATCCGGCTTCCCGCGGAATTGCCCCCGGCACCGCCTCGTTCGGCACGGTTTCCATCCCTTACCGCACCTCGTATGATGCCCTGCTGCAGAGTGTGGAAACAACGCTCACATCCTTTCATCGAAACCGCCTCTCCGCGGAAAATCAGATCACGCTCGATCTTCTGCTCTACGAGCTGGACTGCGAGAAAATGCCGGGCAGCACCAGCCTTCTTGCGGAACCGCTCGGTCCGTCGCTCGGGATTCAGGCACAGCTTCCCATTCTGCTCGCGGAGTACCCGTTCCGCACACAGCAGGATATCGCCGACTACCTCCATCTCCTGCAGGATCTACCGCGCTATTTCTCCGACCTCATCGCACTCGAGCAGGAAAAATCCCGGCAGGGCATGTTTCAGAATGACCTTGCGGTCGATGGCATTATCCGCCAGTGCAGTGCTTTTCTCGCCGACGCGGATACACCGGAAAGCCATCTGCTCCACACCGTTTTTCAGAATAAACTGCAGGCGTCTTCACTGTTTTCTGAGGCGGAAAGGAATCTCTGTCTGCAGACGCATGAAAAACTCCTTACCTCCTGTGTTTTTCCCGCCTACCGCTCTCTTTCCGATGCGCTTTCTTCACTCCGCGGCAAAGGAACGCAGAACGCCGGCGGTCTTTCCCGGCAGGAAGACGGACTTTCCTACTATGCGTATCTTCTCCGCAGCCGCGTCGGTGTTGACGCTTCACCGGAGGAGCTGACCCGCCTTTTAACACAGCAGCTTGCGGACCAGTGTGCCGAAATGCAGATCATTCTCGATCAGAATCCGTCGCTCTCCCTCTCCGAGCAGGCGCTCGTGCTGCCGTTCTCCACGCCGGAGGAAATGCTTGCCGATCTGCAGAATGCCGTTTCTGAAGATTTTCCCGTTCTTTCGGGTATCGCATACGAAGTAAAGACCGTGGATGACTCCCTCAAGGATTTTTTAAGCCCCGCCTTTTATCTCACACCGCCCGCCGATATCAATTCACCCAACTCCATTTACCTGAATCCCGCGGATGAGATGACCGGCATCGAACTGTATTCCACACTTGCCCACGAGGGCTTTCCCGGCCATCTGTACCAGACCGTCTCGTTCTCGCGCTCCGACCCGCTTCTGATCCGCCATCTCTACGCGCCGTCGGGTTATGTGGAAGGATGGGCAACCTACGTTGAATCATATGCCTGCCGCTACGCCGCACGTAATCTCGATGCAAACACGCAGGCGCTCTGCCGTCTCTGGTATCTGAACCGCTCGGTGCATCTTACCCTCTGCTCGCTGCTGGATCTCGGAATCCACAGCCAGGGATGGCTCCTCTCGGATGCGTCAGCCTTTCTGGCGCAGTTCGGCATCACGGATGCGTCGGCCGCTACCTCTTTATATCAGTATATTCTCGAGACACCGGCGAACTATCTGAAATACTGTGTCGGATCGCTCTCGTTTTCGCAGCTCCTCTCGGAAGTGCGGGAACAGGAAGGTGACTCATTCTCATTGATCGGTTTCCATGAAAAACTGCTCCGTCTCGGGCCTCTGCCGTTTCCGCTCGTAGAAAAATATCTGTAAACGGTTCGCCCTGCTGAAAAAAAGATCCCACAGACTTTCTTCTATAAATAATAGAAAGTTCTGTGAGATCTTTTTCATTTTCAAAATTCTTTAACCTAAATTGTAAAGAGATGGATCTGTCGGACGCTGCGGATCAATAACAGAGGCAGAATCAAACAGATCGCTTGTTCTGTCCTCGCCGCCTCCGTAGAGGTTCTGGTACAGACGGTATCCATCCAGGTTTCTTCGTCCCATACGCAGGTAATTGTCTCTTACCTGAACGAAATACTGGGAGGAATCTACGTTGCAGTAGATGTTGAAGCCCTGACTCTTTAAGTAAGCAAACTTCTCATTGTCCATCGTGTAATCGTGCCAGTCGGAAAGATCCTGTCCATGTGCAAAGATGATGATATCGCTTCCGCCGATGAGCGGTGCAACATACGTCAGCCATTTCTCGGTATCCGCCTGGATCGTCTCGATCGGTTTGTCGCCGACACGGATATGGCCCCAGGTATGGCTTGCGAATGTCCAGCCGTCTGCTTTGATCGCATCGGCTACTTTTTTCGCCTCCTCGCACTCTTTATCCCAGTCGAAATCCGGGTGTGCATCAAGCCATGCTACCTGATCATCCGTCAGATCTTCTCTCGTCTTGTAATCACCGTCGGTGCGGTATCCAAGGATTCCATCGTAGCCGGTCAGTGCTACGGTTCCGCGCGCATTGTGGTATACGGCATCCGGATGCGCTTCGATAAACTGATCCATCAGCGGGATGCAGTCGTAAGCACCGGTCACAACAGTTCCGTCATCCTGAATGTATTCGCAGGTCGGTTTTCCGTCGTCGCCGACTACCATCTTGCTGGCAATGCCGCGTCCGTCGTAAGAGTGGTAATAGGAAAGGTCATCCAGAGAAAGAACGAATGCTTTCTTGCCCTCCGGCAGGTAAATGTCCCCTTCCTCGTAATGAACGGTTCCGTCATCATCTACGGTCTTTTTCACGAGATCGTTGATCGAAACCATGACATATCCTCTGTCGTACATCTGCTGGGTGATCGCGTTGAACTCATCCACGGTGGTCATCCACTGGCAGAAGCCTGCGGTCTGTGCGTTGTCCTGATAGAACGCTTTCTGCGGATCGACTACAAGAGAATGATAGAAAATGTGGGTTACTTCGTTGACGTTGACGCGCACACAGGCATCTCTCGTGCTGGTGTACTCTGCTACTTTTGTGATGATATCCGCGTCGGTCGCTGCGCCCTCTACGCTCTGGAGCTTTTCAATGGCTCCATCGTAATCGTATGTCTGCGCAAGTGCATCGGCTTCCGCCATAATCTGTGCTTTCGTTGTCGGCGCTTCAGCACTTCCCGTGCTGTCCGACGATACGGAACCGTCCACCTCTGCTGTTTTCTGATCCTCTTTTTCCTGTGCTTTCTGCTGGATTTTTTCTGTTCCTCCGGCCAAAGCCCAGATTCCAATGCCGAAGATGACAAGCAGAACACATAGAATTCCTGTTTTGATCATCAGCGCACGCTTCCGCTTTCTTCTTCGGAGCTCCTTTTTACTGATGTTTTTTTTCTCACTCATTTTTCCTTCCTCCCAAAACAGCTTTTGCTTTTCTGGCAAATATTACAGTTTTACCGGACTGACAGAAATTCAGCCCGGACTCTGCTCTTTCTATTTTAGCTCAAAATACCGGTTCTGTCGAGTAGGTTTCCGGCAGGTTAAGAGAAATGTAAGAAAACCGGTAACGCTCTTTCTTTTATGCGCGCTGGCCGTGTGCCTCATACATGAGAACGGCGGATGCAATCGCTGCGTTTAACGACTCCACTTTTCCTTCCATCGGAATACGGATCAGGCACTCGGCGGCCTCTGCCATTGCATCAGTCAGGCCGTTTCCCTCATTTCCGATCAGGAATGCCGTTCCTTTTGTGTAATCCTCCTCGCGGTAGGAATGCACGCCATGCAGATGTGCCGCGTACGTACAGATCTTCCGCGCTTTTAAGCCTTTTACAAATCCGACCGCATCGTCGACGATCAGAAACGGCATACGGTAGATCGAGCCCATCGTCGAACGGATCGTTTTCGGATTGAAGATATCCGCGGTACCGCGGCTCATGATGATGCCGGTGACTCCTGCGCCCTCTGCGGTGCGGATGATTGTTCCAACATTTCCAGGGTCCTGCAGATCCTCAAGTACCATCAGAAGCGGTGTCTTTCCGTTGTCCATCACCTCCTCTTCGGTGTAATGCGGCATGCGGATCACACTTAAAACACCCTGCGGCGTCTTCGTGTCGCACATGGACTGGAACACGCGGTCGTCCACTACTTCGTATTCTGTCCCGTCGGACGGCATTTCATGCATTTTGCTGCCGCTCTCAGACACATATACTTTTTTCAGCCATTCCCGCGGCGCTTCCTGGAACATTTTCCAGCCCTCCGCCACGAAAACGTCCTGCTCCCGGCGTTCTTTTGCTTTTTTGTTCAGCGCAATAATGTTTTTTACCTGTGCATTGCTGCTGCTTGTAATCATGAATGGTCCCCTCATTTCCTGTTTTTCATCAATTTGGCAAGTTCTTTGTTTTCGCCGATCAGAATCAGCACTTCCTCTGCGCGGAGCAGCGTCTTCGGATTGACCGTGACACGGATGTCTTCCCCGTCCTTGACGGCGATTACGTTGATACTGTATTTCTTCCGCAGATCCAGCTCCTCGAGGTTATGCCCCGTCCACTCTTCCGGCACGGGAAGCTCTACCATGGAGAACGAATCCGACAGCATGAAGAAGTCCTGGAAGCCACCGGAAATCAGGCTTTTTCCGAGGCGGATGCCCGTCTCACTCTCCGCCATCACGACGCGGTCCGCGCCGACTTTTTTCAAAATATTGGCATGCATCTGGCTCATGCCCTTTGCGATGACGAGCGGCACGCCCGCCTCTTTTGCCTGCAGGGTGGCGAGGATGCTCGACTCCATATTTTCAGAGATGCCGACGATCACGACATCCATGTTGCTGATGCCAAGCGATGCAAAAACACGGCTGTCGGTGATGTCCGCGCGCGCCGCATAGGTAACAAGATCGGCAATTTCCTGTACCAGCTCCGGGTCTTTATCGACCGCGAGCACTTCTTTTCCTGCCTGCGCCAGCGTCGTCGCCACGGCGAAGCCGAATTTTCCAAGTCCGATGACTGCGTATTGTTTACTCATGTTTTTTCTCCTCTTTTATCCAATCAGCACCCGCTGTTCCGGGCGCTGGATATCCACATCTTTTCTTCCGCTTCTCCGCCGCAGTGCAATAGCCAGCGTAACCGGTCCAAGACGTCCCATGAACATGACCAGAATTACGATGATTTTTCCCGCCGCCGGAAGGGTCGGCGTAAGCGACCGCGTCAGTCCCACGGTTGCCACAGCGGAAACGATCTCATACAGGCAGTCCAGCAGAGGACTTCCGGTGACAGAGATCAGAAGCACCGTCGCGGTGAATGCCATCGTCAGTGCGAAGAAGAAAATAACGACCGCGGTGCGGATGTTTTCTTCCATGACCTTCCGTCCCCAGACCACGGTGTCGGAATCACCGCGGATGTAGGATGCGACGACCACGAGCAGAATCGCAACAGTCGTCGTCTTGACACCGCCCGCCGTTCCCATCGGAGAGCCGCCGATGAACATGAGGATCATACTTACCATCGCGGAGCCGTCCGAGAAGTTTGCCTGCGGGATCGTCTCAAAGCCGGCGGTTCGCGTCGTCACGGACTGGAAGAAGGCCGCCATAGCCTTCTGCGCCGGTTTTAAGCTGCCAAGCGAGGATGCGTTGTTCCAGTCCAGCGCGAGGATCAGAAGCGCCCCGCCGAACAGAAGAATGACGGTTGTCGTCAGAACCAGTTTGGTGTGGAGCGTGAAGCCGCGCACGAAGTTTTTCCGGGTCCGTTTTCCTTTTACAAGATCCTGCACGCGCTCCAGCACTTCCCACCAGACCGGAAAGCCAAGGCCGCTTAAGAAAATCAGGCCCATCGTCGTAAAGTTGATGAGAGGGTTCGTCACAAACGGGGCGAACGAGGATTCCCCGACGAGGTCAATTCCGGCGTTGCAGAAGGCGGATACGGAGTGGAACAGGCTGTAGCCGATTCCCTTCCAGAAACCGTATTCCGGCACAAACCAGAAGCTGTAGAAAAAGGCTCCCGCCAGCTCCACCGCCGCCGTGCCGATCAGCAGCTTCCGCACAATACCGACGCTGCCCTTTAAAACCGGCAGATTGTAAGTGTCCTGGATCAGTTTACGGCTCTGCAGACTGATTTTCCGGCGCAGGATCAGAAACACCATCGTCAGGCACGCCATGATGCCAAGACCTCCGAACTGAATCAACCCGAGGATCACAATTTTTCCAAAGGTACTCCATGTCGTCGCCGTCGGAACGGTGACAAGGCCCGTCACGCAGACAGATGTCGTTGCGGTAAACAGGGCGTCGAGCCAGTAAACGCTTTTTCCGTCCGCCGCAGAAACCGGCAGGCAAAGAAGAATCGTTCCCAGCAGGATTACCGCCGCAAATCCCAGCATCATAATCCGCTCCGCCGGTGTGTGCCATTTATTTTTGCTTTGTTTTTCGGCCATCGCTCCTCCTATTCTGCCGCTTCATTTTCTGCTTCACTGCTGTAGTAGAACTTTCCGGTCTCACTGTCCGTCACGGTAATATCCGCAAAATATTCCCCGCAGGAACCCTCACACTGGTAATAGACGTCAAACGAAACCGTCATGTCATCTTCTCCTTCCAGGTATTCCGCGTGAACCTGATTTTTCGCGGTCCCCGTCGTTCTGCTCCACACTTTATCATCCGCAAGAAGCTCCTTTTTGATCTTCACAGGAAATTCACTGGATGCAATTTCGTGCTGATTGGACTCGTTTTTGATCCGGTAATAGAGATTCATGTACAGCCCGTCATCTTCCTCATGGAAAAACCAGCCGTAGATATCACCCTCCGCAACAATCGTCGGCTGGATCAGCTCAGCGTTTGTTTTGGTCGTGAATGCATTCATCTCATGCGTAAACTCATTCTGCATCCGGCGATGCTTCATCAGCCAGCTGCCTTCCTTCACACCGGCCGCAGCCACGGCAAGAACGACAGCGCCGATGCAAAGGCCAATGATTTTCTTTTTTGTCATTATTTAATTTCCCCTTTTCTTTTTGAAATACAAAAATAAGATACCCCTAAGAACATACTTATGAGTATCTTATCAGTTTGCACATATAAAGTCAACGGAGCCGGTGGAGACTTTCCTGCCACCGTTGTGTGTAGTTTAAAATTATCCTGAAGCGAGGAATATCCCCGTCAATGACGAGGATATCTTCGATGCTTGTGTTTAATAATCTGCTTAAAATGAGAAAGTTGTCCAGACTTGGCAGGCACTTGCCGGAAATCCATTTATAGACCGCCTGTGGATTTTCAAAACCCATGGCATTCTGAATGTCTCTCACGGTGTATCCGCTTTCACGAAGAAGGGATTTGATGCGGCTGCCAGTTTCTTTCTGCTGGATTGACAAATAAATTGGTTCCATCCTGCACCTCCATATGTTTAAGCCATCCCGAAACACAGTTTTATCTTATCATCCGGTACTGGAAAAATCCAGTTTTTTCTTCCTGTTTCTACACAACCCGAATGATCTGTTCGTACAAAAGGATTTTCTTTTCATCTACATTCCGATTGTCATGTGCTGCAAGATTGTTCCGTCCCTCTTCCATCTCTTCTTCGGATGCAAGCTCCTCTTTCCACCAGCTCAGGTGATTGATCAGGTACGGCTTCCAGCCGCGGTCAAAAATCTCATCTCAACGACTCTCTTGCATATGCGCTTTCCTTTTTACCGGAAGAAGATGTTTAGCTCTCCTGTTTCTTTTCTTCTATTAAATGATGATTCAGCCATTTTCCTGATTTGAACCGGATGGTAAAGAGAATGGACCGCAGGCTCCAGTCTGCCGCCATACCGATCCAGACCGCGATCGGGCCGAATCCCCATACGCGGCACAGATAAATGCAGAGACTCACACGGCACAGCCACATCGTACAGCAGGACGTGATCATGGAGAATTTTACATCCCCGGCAGCCCGCATGCCGTATCCCGGGACAAACGCCATGACCCAGCAGAGCGGCTTTACAATCGTGATAAAGATCATCATCTGCATGCAGAGCTTTGCACTCTCTGCCTCCATACCGCCGATCATCGTAATCGGTTTTGTCAGCACAAATACCAGCAGACAGCTTGCAACGATAACCACTTCTGACAGCCAGCACAGTTTTTTAATATAGTAGATTGCTTCATCCTTCCGGCCCGCGCCGAGACACTGACCGACTACCGTCATCAGTCCGATGCCGACACCGATCGCAGCGACACCGTTCAGGTTCTCAAGGATGTTCGTCATCGCCTGCGCGGCAATGGCAACCGTGCCAAGTGTGGACACAGTGGACTGAATCGCCAGCTTTCCAAACTGGAACATACTGTTCTCGATTCCCGATGGAATACCGATGAACAGTATTTTTTTGATCAAATCAAAGTCCGGCCGAATGGAAAGATACTGCTTCACAAAAATCGGTTTGCTTTCATCCCGAAGCTTCCACAGTACGACAACCGCACAGAAAATACGCGAAATTAAAGTCGAAATCGCGGCTCCTTCGACACCCATATGGAAGCCGAAAATAAGAATGGCATTTCCGCCGATGTTCATAAAGTTGGAAATCACCGAAATCACCATCGGACTGCGGCTGTTGTTCTGTGCCCGCAGAATGGATGCGCCCGCATCGTAAAGACCGATAAACGGGAATGACAGCAGCGTAAACAGGAAATACACCTGTGAATTTTTCATAACATCCGCTTCCACTGCCCCGAAAATCACGCGCAGCAGCGGAACACGGAAAATCAGACAGCCCGCGGATAATGCGACGGACAAAACTGTCATAACAAAAAGCACCTGTTGTGCCGAACGGATTGCTCCATCCCGTTTTTCGCTTCCAAGATACTGCGAACAGAGAATCGCTCCTCCTGCCGCCAGCGCAGAAAGCGCCTGAATGACTAAGATATTAATGGAATCCACCAGCGAGACTGCCGAAATTGCGGCAGACCCGACATTGCTGACCATCATCGTGTCGACAGTTCCCATCAGGGAAGAAAGCAATTGTTCAATGATGATCGGAATTAAAAGCTTGCGAAGATCCGTGTTACTGTATAAATGAGTTTGTTTTGTTGTAGTTTTCATTGTTTTTGTTTCTGCATGACCTCATCTGCCGGATATGCTTTGCCAGCCCTGCCTTTTCCACACCTTTCTTTTTTCTCTCCATTCTATTCCATTTGACGATCCATTGCAATCATTTCGCGAATTTTGCTCTTATCTGATTATTTTTATCAAGCACAACATACTTTTCTATCTCATAATGACTTTTTCAGTCTTTCCAAATCTTCGCTGTCCGGGTGTGACAAAGCACGGTCAAAATTCTGAATCAGCAGATCAAGATTGGCCGGATGTTCCGGGTTTTCTTTCATTTTCACATACCGTTCACGCACAGACTGCGGCATCTTTCCCTGGCACATATACTCTCCGATGACCGTATTGCTTGCATCGATCGACTGTTTGACTTGTCCGAGAATCTTTTCAAAATAGGCATCACTTCCGCCAAATCCAGCTGTTCCAAACAGAAAAATCTTTTTATTTTTTAATTTCGACAGTAATTCTAATGTCTTTTGGTCTGCATTCCCTTTGTCCGTCCAAAATCCGATATAGCATACGTCGGATTGCGGTACCTGCGAATCGTTTGTGCCAAAATAATCGCATTTGTCCTTTGGCAACGTTTCATAGATTGCATCAGCCAGCTTCTTTGTATTACCCGTTAAGCTGCAAAACAGGATCGAATAATGTTCTTTTATCATAGCCCATACACCTCCAGTTCAGGTATTTATGTGGAAAATCCACTTTTTTGTAAATTGTATTATCTCTTCAGATCACATCTCGATTTCGCTTACGCTGCATCCCGATGTTGCTTCTCACTATTTCCTCTCAGGCTTTTAAGTCAAGCGGATATTCGCAATCCGCTTCGCTACTTGCTCATAACCGAATAGCTGCTTTGCAGCTTCAGTTAAACTTAAAAATATTAAGTCCGGTTTCTTCATCATGAACTCTGTCCACTCTTCCGTCAATTACCGTGATGACCAGCTCACAGGTTGCACTGACAATCGCTCTGCTCAGATGTCCTCCAAACACCTCGCCCTTCTGATTTCCGGCACTCATATGAAGATGTGCATAATATTCTCCATCCATTGTATTGATTGTACCTGTCAGTGATGTAATTTCATAATACCCCTGGAAGCTGTTTGAATAATATTTCTTTTCGTCTGTCTTGTATACTCCGACTGTGAAATCATTGATCGCTCCAAGAGCCTGGACACTGGCAAGCTTTATATTCTCCTTTATGGCAATTACCCTCAGCTGCTCCAATATTTCCTCGTCTTTGTCAATCCTTGCTACTATAACATTGTCAAATTTTCTGTATTCCATTTTATTCTCCTTTCTCTTTCCGCCCGGTCACTTTTCAGACATTACTGCAATAACCTCAATATTTATTCAGAAAATGCTCCCTGTTCGGATACTCCTGCCGATATGCCCGGAGGGCGGCTTCCCGGAGCAGGGTGAATTCTTTTTCCATGTGAAGCAGGCGTGGTGCCTTGAACGCGATCACACTGATCTGTTCGGCGATTTTTTTCGCGATTCCTTCTTCGGACAATTGTCCCATGCCGAATACCAGAGAGGTAAATCCTCTGCCTCCTCTGCTGACCTGAATAAATTTCAGGAATACATTGTACAGTTCATCTGCAAGAATTTTCTGGTATCCCTCATCTGACTGCATGGCTTCCGCCAGGCACAACGTGGAGAGAATCCGGGCTCCCGTCTTTCTTCTGTCGCCTCCCAGATCCAGGGAGGTTCCTTCCGCCAGATACTTCAGTTCCATCAGGCATTTGACAAATTCATCCTTCTGGAGCCTGCGTTGTCCGTATCGGGCCGTCCAGAGCCGAGCCCGGTATTCTTCTTCCCAGGCTTCCTCCTCTCCGATATATTCTTTTAAGATCTGCTGCCGTTTTGCCGGATCTGTCTCCTGATAAAAATCTTTGGTCCATGTATGTTCCATCTGTTTTTCCTCATTCTGTCAGGCGGATATTCGCAATCCGCTTCGCTGCTTGCTTGATTGGTTTAAAATAAAGACACGTCTTCACTTACTCTTTCTGCCTGCAAACGCAGTCTTCCTGCTTACATTTCGGAGTGGGAAATCGTCTCTTCTGCGTTCAGGTACTCATCGATGTTGCTGCCGTCTACCTTCTGATATTCTGAAAAATAATACCGGCCTTCTTTCAGGCTTTCCTGGTCAAATTCCTCTCCCTCGAACAGCTCCACTGCCATTTTCGCCATTTTCTTTGCCTGATCCACTCTGTCATTTAGGATGCTGCCCTGCATCTCTCCTGCCTTTACGGCTTCCAGAGCCTCTTCCAGGCCATCAATTCCGAAGATCACCGGCCATTCTTCACGGACATAGCCTGCTTTCCGATAGGCCTCCACAGCCCCAAGTGCCATCTCATCGTTATTGGACATGACAAGTTCGATCTCTTTTTCGTACTGGCTGATCAGACGGTTCATGCGGTTTTCCGCCTGTCCCCGGTTCCAGTCCGCTAACTGATAACTTAGCTTTTCCAGTATAACATCTTTTTTCATCAGTGTCTTTACGGAATATTCCGTTCTGCTGATGGCATCCTGATGGCCCGCTTCTCCTTCCAGAAGCACATATTGGATCTTTCCGTCCTTGTTTTTATCGACTTCCGGATGGCTGTTGATGTATTCTGCTGCGATCTCACCCTGCATGATCCCGGACTGTTCTGCATCACAGCCCACATAATACAGCTTTTCCCACTGCATCAGGTCTTCTCTTACCGGTTCCCTGTTAAAGAAGATCACAGGAATGTCTTCATTCCTTGCCATTCGGATGATCCGGGACGGAGCTGTCCGGTCCACAAGATTGATACAGAGCACATCACAGCCGGCATCAATCATCTCTTCCACCTTTTCGTTCTGTTCCTGCTGATCGTCGTTTCCGCTTTTTGTCGATACGATAATCCTTCGTTCTTTGTTTTCCATGGCTTTCAGCTGCGCCTTCAGTTCATCCGTCAATCCATTGATAAAAGGATCATCCTGCGTGTAGGTTATCACTCCGACCCGCAGGGTTTTCTCTGTCTGGTCCGACTTGCCGGAACACCCCGACAGCACAAGCACCGCACTCCCTATCGTGGCAGATAATAATACTGCCACCCTTCTTTTCTTTTTATTCATAGGAATATAAAAACCTTTCTAAATCTTCGTCCATAGAGAAATTTTCCTTGCCAAGTACCTGATATTCGGTTATATATCCTTGCATTTTATAAGACCTGTGCTCGATCCTTTTGGTTATTTCTTCCACACTTTTATAGCCGATTTCATATCCGTCCGGCACAGCCAGCCCCTGAATGTTTCCGTTATCCAGAAGTGCAATCGTCTTCAGACTGTAACCCACTCCATAGAGCTCCGCGCCCTCGTATGTTCCATTTTCTGCCTGCTCTCCAAACTCTTCCAATATTCCTGCATCCAGGATGACAAGAGCATCCGCCTCTGTTTCCTTCTTCATCCGCTCCACAATGTCCTGTTCTTTTCTCCGGTAAATACACCAGCTGATCTTGCTTTCGCTGCCTTCCAGCGCCTCGTTCAATCCACAAATCTCCGCCTGTACAGCCTCGGACATTTTCCAGTCGGCGATAATTCCGATCTTCTGCTTTTTTGTTCTCAGCCGTTCTCCCAGCCATCTTCCGATCTCCCGGTAATCCGGCTGGATCGTGGGACTGGCAGTTTTTCCTTCTTTTACCGCCAGACCATCTGCAATCAGCAGATACGGTTTATTTCCACACTCTTTTTTCAGCATATTTTCCGTCTCATGACCGGGTGCCGGATATATGATAAATCCATCAATATCGTTATCCTTCTGTTCCCTGATAAATTCTCTTTCCGCCTCCGGCCCGTCGATCTCTTCCGTATTGCAGATGATCATATGAACGTTGTTCTCTGCCGCAGCCTGCTTCATTCCCTTGATCAGGGCATCCCAGCGTTTGTCACCGGACTCCGGAAGAATCACGGCAATCCGGGGCTCTGCTACGTTCTGATCGAAAATTTTCCATACAAAGAATACCGCCAGCAGCAGCAAAAGAAACTCAATTATAAGAAATTTCATTCTGTTCTTTTTCATCTGCCCGGTCTCCTTTGTATGTATTTTTGTAATTCCAATGCTTCTGCGTTTTCCGGTGTATATGGGATTGCCGGAATACGGATCGTAACCCTTGTTCCTTCGTCCGGTTCACTTTCTATGGAAAGTCCGTATTCTTCTCCAAACATCAGCTGGATTCTGGAATGCACATTGATCACACCCACGCCGGAACCGTGCTTCGGAACCTTGCTGTTATCCGTCAGAATATTTTCCAGGACTTCTTCCCGCATGCCCATCCCATTGTCTTCGATGGTGATCAGAATGTCCTCGTCTTTCTTTTTTCCGCTGACGATGATCATGCCGCCATCATCCTCATCCATATTGCCAACGCCATAATAGATGGCATTTTCCAGGATGGGCTGGATCACCAGCTTTACGATGCAGCAGTTTTCGATCTCTTCCTCGATTCGGAATTCTGTTTTAAACCGCTCTTTGTACCGGGCCAGCTGGATATTCATATAGCTTCTGCTGTGCTGCAGCTCATCCTTAATGGGAATGATGGTCTTACCGCGGGATAGACTGACACGAAGTAATTTTGCCAGTTCAGAAATCATACGAACCGCTGCTTCATTTTCCTGGGCTTCCACCATCCACGTGATGGATTCCAGTGTATTATACAGAAAATGGGGGTTGATCTGGCTTTGCAGGGCATCCAGTTCACTTTTTCTTCGTTCATTTTGCTGCCGGATGATCTCGTCCATCAGTTTTTCGATCTGTTCATAGGACTTCTGCACAGAATGTCCCAGATGGCGGATCTCCGAGGAGCCGCCGATATAGATATCCGGTTTTCCTCCTGCCTCGTGGGCCTTGACGGAAGCATCCAGCTCCCGGATCGGTTTGGATATCTTCCGGGAAACCAGCTGGTTTCCCTCCAAAAGCATGACCATAAGAACCAGAACAGTAGCAAATACATAGTAACGGAAGTTCTTGTAGTTTGCCGCCTGCACACTCTCCGGCACAACACCGATCATTTTCCAGCCTGTATAGGCTACGCTGCCGACGATCACGGTCTCGTTCTGACCGCCGGAACGGATCTCGTAGGTTCCGTCCTCGTATTTTGCCGCGTCCAGACTGTTTTCTTCAAATAATCCGCGGTTTAACTCCGTTCCCCGTGGATGATAGATCATCTCTCCGTCCTGACTGGTCAGATAATAGTAGATTCCGCCGGAACAGTCATTGATCTGCTTCATCACGTCCCTGATCACAGAATATTTCATATCCAGTAAAAGAATACCGGTTTCCGGTGTCTCTCCCTTGTTGACATCTACATACCTGCTCAGGGAAACTACCCATTGGTACCGATAAGAGCCGTCCTCAAACAGCTCCTGGATATGCGGTGTGGAAAAGTGTATATTTTCAATGGCATCTTCCGCATTTTTATACCATTCCTGCGTCTGCACCTTCACATTTTTCTTTTCTGCCGCCACCGGCTCCGATGCAATCAGATTTCCTTTGGGGTCATACAAAGCCAGGCTCTGGATCTTATCGGAGTTGGTCTCATAGAGCAGACTGAACTGCTCCGAGAATTCCCCGCTGGATATATCAAACTGCTGGACCACGTTGTAGTTTGCCCCGTTTATAATCTGCCGGATATCCAGCAGGTCTGCATCTAACCGGTCCACGGTAGCCTCTACAGTAGCTTCCGTGTTGTCCACTGCTGTTTTTTCCAATGCCAGCTTGAATCGATGGTAAAGCAGCAATCCCATTACAATGATCGTAACCAGTGAAATCGCCATAAGGACAGACAGGATGATCGACTGTATGTTAAATACGATGTTCTTCCTGGAATCCGGCTTTCTTTTTCTATCTTTCATGTATTTTCCCTTTCACCTGTTCCCTCTTTTCTGCCTGATGTACTCTCGGAGTCTTTCTGTGCTTGCTCTTTCTGCTTTCCGTCTTTTTATTTTCCGGAAGCTCTGTATTTGGAAGGGGAAACACCGAATTTCTTTTTGAATACATAGCTGAAGTAGTTCGCATCCTGATATCCCACTTTTTCTGCGATCTTATAGCTTTTTTCATCGGTGTTCAGCACCATTTCTTCTGCCCTGTCCATTCGGTAATCGGTAAGATAGGAGACAAAGGACTGACCGGTTTCCTTTTTAAAGATGGACGAAAAGTAAGAATTGGACACACCAAGATCTGCGCACACATCATCCAGCGAGAGCGCCGGTTCCATATATCTGTCTTTTACGATGTTCTGTGCATCGGTGATGATCCGTCTGGAGGTACTGTTTCTGGTACTTCTCAGTTTTTCGCTGATCGCCATAGACATATTGATGATCCAGTTTGTCATAGAGCTTTCATCCAACTGAGTCACTCTTTCATAAAGGTTCTGTACATTTCCGGAAATTTCATTGAAATCCATGGAATTATTGGCACAGAATTTGAAAAATCCGCTGACAATCTCCATGGTAGCCAGATTGTACTGGCTGATGGTGGCTGCATTCTTATGGAGCTTTTCTGTCTCTTTGATGGCTTCTTTCCGGATCTTCTCCTGATCCCCTACATGGATGGCACGAAACAGCTCCTGCATCCTTGTCTCTTCTAAGGGAACCGCCTTTTTTGACTCTTTAGGAACGATCTCCGCGATATTGATGGCTCGTTTCGTTCCGTACAGGACACGATAGGATACCGCCTCTCTGGCTCCCTCGTAGGAAATACTGATGTCGTACAGACTGTTGCAGACGGTTCCGATCCCTGCGGTAACCGCCGCCCCCATAATTCTCCATGCCCAGCGGCAGAACCGGTCACATTTGTCCGTCAATTGAGCTATCTCATCTTCTGAATGGAGTTCCATAATCAGAATGGTATTACCCATATAGATGAATTCCTGACAATTACAGTTCTCCATCAGCCGCTGTTTGATCTCACGTTCCACGGACATGGATAACAATAAGGGATTCATGCCCTCCGGCACATCATTTTCCGAGGTATGAAAAATCATGCAGCAAAACAAAGGTCCCTTCATATCCACCCGATAGTCCAAAAGGAATCGTTCATAGTCCTCTTCTCTGACCCTTCCCTCGATCAGGGAAATAAAAAAATTGGACTGCAGCTTTGGTAAAACCTCCTGGAAATAGTCTTCCAGTTTTTTTACATTTAACTTTTCTTCCCGTTCCCTGTCCAGTGTGGCTTTCAGCTTCATCAGGCTTTCTGACAGCTCGGTGGCGCTGATGGGTTTCAGCATATATTCCTTAATTTCCAGATGGACGGCCTCTTTTGCATATTCGAATTCATCAAAACCGGTGCAAAGCATAATGTAAATATTGGGATAGTCCTGGTTCAGCTTTCTTGCCAGCTCCAGTCCATCCATGTAAGGCATTTTAATGTCCGTCAGTACCACATCCGGCTGAAGTTTTTCCACCAGCTCCAAAGCCTTCACGCCGTTGGTGGCACTTCCCACTACGTCAAATCCCAGATCATTCCAATGGATCTTTTTTTTCATAACATCGATGACCTCTACTTCATCATCGACAAGAATCACTTTATATTGTTCCATTCTTATCCCCCTGTTTTCCGGAGTACGTTGTTGTTCCTTCATTATAGCAGAAGATTGCTCTCTGCTGAATGAATAGTTACAAAAATTTTTGCCAGAACAGAATAAAAGACCGCCCTAGTCATCCATCGGACGACCGGGCTGTCTTATATTCTATCTGTTTATGAAGATGTTGGAATCAAAAGTTTTTCTGACCCCTTTGATACCAGATTGCTACGTGCTTTGCACTCCTGGTATCTTTATGAATGTTTCATTATTTTTTCTGTACATATTTCAGACAGTCAAGTGTTACGGCTGCCAGGATAATGATACCTTCGAAAATGAACTGAAGGTTAGTATCAATACCCAGAATCGTCAGGGCATATGTCAGGGAGGTAAAGATCAGTACACCGGTTACAACTCCGGAGATCTTACCGATACCACCGGTAAAGGATACACCACCAACTACGCAGGCTGCGATGGCATCCATATCCCATCCCTGTCCGTAAGCTGCACTACCGGAACCAACCATACGGTTACATTCCAGCCAGGAACCGAAGCCATACAGGATACCTGCCAGCATAAACGCTCCCATTGTTACTTTAAATACAGAGATACCGGATACTGCTGCCGCTTCCGGATTTCCACCTACCGCATACAGGTTTTTACCAAATGTTGTTTTGTTCCAGATAAACCATACAATGGCAACTGCTGCAACAGCCCACAGAATGATGGTCGGGAATTTTCCGATCTGCGGAATGAAAGTATTCGGGATAGCAGAATCAATCGCACCGAAGGATACACCCTTGGTCGCATAGGTAACCAGACCGAAGATGATCAGCATGTTCGCCATGGTAGAGATAAACGGATGCATTTTGAATCTTGCCATGAAGAATCCGGCAATCATGGCAAATACTGTTGTAAAGATCACACACATTAACAGTGCAAACAGTGCTTTCGCTGTAGCAGGCATAGCGGAGAAGTCAAATACATGGCCGAATACGGCACCTGTATTGATTCCGTTATGCATAATGATGGTTGCTGTAACCATACCCATACCAACCATACGTCCTACGGAAAGGTCGGTACCTGTTAACAGGATCAGACCGGCAACACCAAGTGCAAGGAACATACGCGGGGATGCCTGCTGTAAGATATTCAGGATGTTGGTAACCGTCAGCAGCTGTGTAT
Source organism: Blautia sp. OM06-15AC (assembly GCF_003481425.1). NCBI lineage: Bacteria > Bacillati > Bacillota > Clostridia > Lachnospirales > Lachnospiraceae > Blautia > Blautia sp. OM06-15AC. The sequence goes on from NZ_QULD01000004.1 coordinate 90,547, forward strand.
TTTTAACGATCGGTGTGATGATACACAGTGCGATAAAGATCAGAATGATTACGATATACAGACCGTTTTTGTACAGGAACTGAGATAAATCGAAGGTATATCTGTAATTTTCCAGTTTCTGTATTCTCTGCTGCTGGAATGTGAATTTGGACGCTCTCAGCAGGTCGATCAGATGATATTTATGCATGAATGCTTCATGTCTTCTGTCCTTGATTTCCTGGAGCTTTGATTCATGAGCCATCTGTGCGTCAAACAGTTTGTTTTTGAGCACGTATTTCTCGGCCTTGATCTCTTCTGCATCCTTCAGAGAAGCAATCTTTTTCTGATGCTCGCTCTTCAGATCTGCTTTGATCTTCTCGTATCTGCTGTTTTCTTCTGCTTTTGCAGCTTTGCAGCTTTTGTTTACTACATCGTAATAATCCTTTTTGTAATGCGCAGCCAGATAGCCTTCTGCCTCTGCGACCAGCTTTTTAATTTCTTCTTTGTTGTCTGCCTCTACTTTTTTTGCATTTTCCAGCTCTTTTTTGCTGTTTTCAATGATCTTATCTCTCTGTGTTGCGGATAAGTTCTTGTTTTCTTTTGCGATCGCGATCTGTTTTTTCAGATCGCTCACTTTGTCAAAGCCGTCTGCACGTAATGCATCGATTTTTTTCTGGATTTCTTCCACATATTCATCGATCGGCTTCAAAAGCTTTGCTTCTTCTTCCGACGAAATAATAACGCTGTTTTCTGCCATTTCCAATTTTCCTCCTGTTACAGGTATTTAGCACTGAGTCTCAATAATTCTTCCTGGTTTGTTTCTTTGGTATTTACGATTCCGGCCAGACGTCCGTTAGACATAACACCGATTCGGTTGGTAATACCAAGAATCTCCGGCATTTCGGAAGAAACAACGATGATTGTTTTTCCCTGTTTCGCCATATTGATAATCAGTTCATAAATTTCATATTTTGCTCCAACATCAATTCCTCGTGTCGGGTCATCCATCATGAATACGCTCGGTGAACGCTCCAGCCATTTACCAAAGATGACCTTCTGCTGATTACCACCGGAAAGGTTGGCGATCATATCATCCGGTCCCATACATTTTGTATGCATGATCTTGATTTCTTCAGCCGTTGCACGCACCATCTTGTCATGTGATAATGCGACTCCGCTCTTATAATGCTTCATATTCGCAATGGTAGTATTGAATGTAATATCGCCCTTCAGGAACAGACCATTGGCTTTTCTTTCCTCTGTAATCAGAGCAAATCCGTGATCCATAGCATCTTTCGGGGAGGAGAAGTTCAGTACTTTTCCATCATATACGATATTTCCTTCTGCTCTTGTACGAATTCCGAAGATTGTCTCCAGAAGTTCGGTACGACCGGCACCGACCAGACCATAGAATCCGAAAATTTCTCCTTTTTTGATATCAAAAGAAATATTCTGCAGTTTCGGTGCATATTTTGTTGATATATTCTGTACGGAGAGAATCGTTTCTCCCGGTGTATTGTCTACAGGCGGAAATCTGTTGTCCAGAGAACGTCCAACCATGGCGGCGATTAGTTCGTTCATATCCGTTTCTTTACTTGGCTTGGTCATGACCAGACTACCGTCTCGCAGTACGGATATTTCGTCACAGATTTCAAATATTTCATCCATTTTATGTGAAATGTAGATCAGAGCAATTCCCTGCGCCTTCAGCTGACGCATCATCTTAAAGAGTTTTTCAACCTCCGGTGCAGTCAGGGATGATGTAGGTTCATCCAGTACAATGACTTTGGAATGATAGGAAATCGCTTTTGCGATCTCACACATCTGTCTCTGAGATACAGACATTTTCTTCATTGGCTGCGTCAGATCAACTGTAATTCCCAGTTTTCTGAACAGGTCTGATGTTTCTTTTTTCATTCTTCCTTCGTCGATCACTCCAACGGAATTCTTTGGGTATCTTCCAAGGAACATGTTATCTACAACACTTCTTTCAAGACACTGGTTCAACTCCTGGTGTACCATCGCCACTCCGTTTTCCAGTGCATCCTTCGGACCGGAGAAATTCACTTCTTTTCCGTCCAGTACGATGGTTCCTTCATCTTTCTGATAGGTTCCAAAGAGGCATTTCATCATTGTCGATTTTCCGGCACCGTTTTCACCCATCAGTCCCATAATGGTTCCAGGTTTGACATTCATGCTGATATGTTTCAGAACCTTATTTCTACCGAACGATTTGCTCATGCCGTTAATCGATAAGATATATTTATTCTTATCTTCTGTCATAGCTGCGCTTCCTTTTCTTAGTAAAGAAGGGTATCATTGCTGACACCCCTCTATAATTTCATTCATTTACGGTAACGATTCAGAGACCTCATCTCGATTTCGCATGGCTCCGAACCGTTACCATTTACACTTTTATTCTGTCTCAGATTATTTGGAGAGAAGTGATGTATATGCTGCTGCATTATCGGTCTTAACCATGTTAATTGCAAAAGCATCATACTCGCTCGGGTTTCCAAGACGGTTTGTGATATTGGACTCTGTCTGTCCGTCTCCACCGATGTAATCTACCTTCAGGTTCAGCAGATCATCATATTTCTCCAGCAGTGGCTGATAGGTAGAGCTCAGGAAGTTATCCGATGCGTTGTAGATATTCAGCCATACTTTTTTGGATGGGCTCTTGCTTTCATCCAGCTGTTTTGCAACTTTATCGTAAACTTTTGTGGAATCTGTGAAATCGTTGTAGTTATCGGCTGTTACAGCAATATTTAATGCGTAGTAAGATCTCTCTTCTTCGCTGTATCTGTAATCCTCACCCTCTGTCAGGCAGTTGCCGGCTTCATCTGCTGTACCGATACCGGTATCAATGTCTACACCGTCCAGTGCGTTACGCAGAACTCTCAGTGTCAGGTAAGCCTGAACGTCTGCATGCTGAGAAATTGTTCCGCCATATCCTTCACCGATTGCTGCTACAGCATCGCTGTTTGCATCGTAACCGAAGGTAGGAACTTTGTTGTCTTTTGCCCATGCATTGAACATTGACATTCCCATACCATCGTTATTGGAAACTACAACATCGATCTGATCACCGAAGGAAGCTGTCCATGTTCCGATCGCGTTACCAGCTGTTGCAGCATCCCATGTTGCACCTGCTGAGTTTTTCATTTCCTGAGAAGCCAGCTCACGGATGGTATATGTTTTTCCGTCTACATCCAGAGTTGCATCCTGCACAACCTTTGCTTTTCCGTCTACGTTTGTTCCGGCCGGTGTAGAATCTACTCCGCCGTCTGCATCTACACCTGTTCCAAGTGCGGAACGAACACCACGTGTACGGGCGATAGAATCGTTATGTCCGATATCACCGATTGCCAGAACATATCCGATTACGCCGTCACCGTTTCTGTCGATCGTGTCTGCGTTTTTCTTGATGTAATCCAGAACCATCTGTCCCTGCAGTTCAGCACCCTGGTTTGCATCGAAACCTACATAATAAGTATTTCCGTTGAAGTTCAGAGCATCTTTGTCCAGTTCGCCGGTAGCACTGCTGGATGGCTGACGGTTGAACCAGCACAGAGGTTTGTCCTTGTTTTCTACGCTTCCGCCCGTTGATGCCGTAGAATCTGCTGTTTCTGTTTTCTGGGTAGAATCTTTAGACTCTGATGGGGATCCGCCACAACCAGCCATGGATACTGCCATAGCTACTGCCATAATTGTTGCTAATGCTTTTCTTTTCATTTTTATTCCTCCCGTTTGGTGATTTTGCTAGATTCGCTTCGTTCCTAGCTGATGAATTCATTATAATCACAAGCGGTCTGAAAAAAAATAGAATATTTTTGGATTAGTTATTGAAATTTTTGGTTATTTCTTGTCGTAATTCCCCAAAACTCCAAGAATCATGCAAAAAAGCAGTCCCACAGAGCGCAAATTACTGCATGACAGATTTTCGTCGTACCTCGGGTACGCCTTCCAATCTGTTTCCTGTAGTTTGCGTTCTGCAGCACTGCTTTTTTTGTATTATTTCTTACTTATGCTTTAAGCGGGGTAAGAGCTCTAAAATCCTCTTGCAGGCGAGACTGCATCAGCTTTCTGACGTTTTAGCATCTTTATATTTCCGTATCAGAATCATATAGCTTATGATCAGTAAAACAGCTGCACTGCTCCATGCACAGATCTCGGCATAGTATATTCCCTCTTCGCCGATCCATTTCGGCAGCAGCAGCGCAACGCTGACACGCATCACAAATTCTGCAATGCCGCTGGCAAGCGGAATCAAAGTATTGCCCAGCCCCTGGATCGCGGAACGATACACATGCAGCAAATACAGTATCCACAAAAAGACAGCCATGATAAACAAATACTTATATGCAATATCTAACACCTGTCGGATCTGCTCCGGTTCACCGGATACAAACAGAGACAATATATTACGCCCAATCAGCACCATCATACCGGAAATGAAAACAGAAGTGAGCACTGCCATATACGTACCGCTGCGCACACCTTTTCGGATTCTCTGATATTTCTTTGCGCCAAGATTCTGCCCTACATACGTTGTAATCGCATATCCATAGGAAACGGCTGCCATCTCCAAAATTCCATACAGCTTGTTCGTTGCCGTAAATCCGGCTACAAACAGAAAGCCAAAGCCATTGATCACATACTGCACCGTAAGTCCTCCCACAGAAATGATCACGTTCTGTATGGCAAGAGGAGTCCCCAGCTTCAAAAGCCGCAGACTCATAGACGGCTGCCTGTAAAAATCCTCCTTTTCCAGTCGGATATCCCTGATTTTCCGTAATACAAGCAGACAGTACAAGGCTGAAAATCCCTGTGCAATAACAGTCGCCACGGCTGCTCCGGCTACGCCCCAGCCAAAAACTGCCACAAACAGCAGGTCAAGTCCCACATTGATCACTGCTGCCACGGTCATTGCAATCAATGGAGATCTGCTGTTTCCAAGTGCCCTTAAGATCGCCGCAAAGATATTATAGGCAGCTATAATCGGGACTCCCGCAAAAATCAGCCGCAAATATAGCATCGTCAGATCAATAACATTATCCGGTGTCTGCAAAAATAAAAGAACGTGATAAACTGCGCCTTCACTTACTGCAAGTACAATCACAGACAGTAATGCTGTCATAATATAGCTTTTCGCCACCGCACATTTCAGATTTTCCTTTTCCCCTGCTCCATAGTACTGCGATACAAGAATCGAAAAGCCCTGTGTGATACCTGTCATGATGCCCAGCACCAGCCAGACCAGCCAGTCTCCGGCGCCTACTGCCGCCAACGCTTCTACTCCTACCACCTGGCCAACAATCATGGTGTCCGCCATCGTATAAAACTGCTGGAAAATATTTCCGAGCATCAGTGGTATGGCAAACGTTATGATCAGTTTTCCGGGGGATCCCGCAGTCATATTCTTTTCATTTGTTCCCATAAGATTAAGAAGCTCCTTTTCTCTCTTTCTCCTCCTGCCGCTATTTTACAGGGGACCCTTGCGAAACACAATTCTATTTTTTCACAAAGTTTTTCCGATATTTTTGGTGGCTATTACTTTCTTTTGAGGTAAAAAGAGATTTTCGTTGGTTTTCCATTACAGAGTATGAAAAAGAAGCAGCGTATTTGAGACGCAGACATAATATGCATCCAATTACGTATCGGATTCTACATCTTAATTCCGCAGTATTCCCATGTCACTGTATCGAGCAAGAGGAACTCCTCTGTTCCAATTGGCTTTCCATCTCTGTAAGTTGAAAACACATCCGTGCTAATCAGATTTCCCTCTTTCGTAATTGCATCCATAGGTGTATGACCTACAACCTGCAACAACTTACGTGGCTTATATAATCTCATTTTTGAATGCTGTGGTCTCAGCCAGATCGGCGATGCATCATTCCACATCTCGATTCTTCCGAGCTGATTAATCGTCTCTAGCACAGCATCCACATCATTATATTTTGCTCGCGGAACATATTCCTCTACAAAGAAATTCAGTACGCCTCCATGAGAAAAGAGAACATTGCCTATTCTCTGAACATATTTAATGGGATTATCTTCTGGAACAGCCTCTCGCAAATCCAACAACTTTCTTTGCACTGTCAGTGAAGCCATGGAGCTATAACCGCTCTCCAGACAATGCCACAGATAACTCAAATCGTGATTCCCGTAGCACCAGGCTGTTTCCGGAAATGCTTTTGCAAACCGAATAGCCTCATCATAAGTTTCTTCATAAAGTCCGACATTATATTGCTTGTCCCAATCATCAGGGATGTCCATCAGACATACCGCTCGATCGGCAATTCCCTGATGCATAAGAGCTGTAGCCTGTTTAAACATCTGCGGTTTAAGATGAACATCAGGAATTACTAATATCTTCATACCATCATACCTTCTTATACTAACCTTCCTTTTTCGCTACAGAAGCAAAATAGGTATACTTATTTCTTGCCTGTGATTCCCCTGCAAATGCCTCCTGTAAATTCTTCTCTGTCTGTGTTCCTGCATATTCGTTTGCCGCCATCTCTTTTACCTCCGTTTCTTTACTACTTTTTCAAAATCTGATGCCGGGTGCTTGCACAAAGGGCATATAAAGTCATCTGGTAATTCCTCGCCTACATATTCATATCCGCAAATTCTGCAACGCCATATTGTCTGACCGTCCTCTGTTTTTCCAACCTCCTGTGGCTTAGGCTTAATATTATTCTGATAATAATCATATGTTACTGAAGGAACATTGCTTAAAACTTCCATATCGGTTATCTCACCGATAAACATCGTATGTGAACCCAAGTCCTCTGTTTTAGTAACTGTCACAGAAATGTATGCATTTGTACCTTCTGTAATATAATAAATACCATTTGTGCCCCTGGCACACTGCTCAAAGGCTTCAAACTTATTGGTATCTCTTCCTGATTGGAAGCCAAAATGTTTGAACAATTCAAATTGTGCCTTCTGACTTAAGACTGATACAGTAAATTTTCCGGTTCTTTGAATCATATCATGCGTATAATTTGCCTTATTTACACAGATACTTAACTGGTTTGGTTCCGAAGCTGCCTGAATGGCTGTATTAATGATGCATCCGTTATCTTTTTCTGCTTCTTTAGCGGTCAATATAAACAGTCCATAACTCAACTTATACATTGCTTTCCTATCCATGCTGTTCCTCCTTTACCTTCTCCCTGCATTTCGGGCAAATGCCTTTAAATGAAATATCATAATCCACAAATTCAATTCCATGAGTGTTATGAATTCTTTCCAGCAAATCCGGTATTTGATCCATATCCACATCAAAAATTTCACCGCACTTTATACATCTTACATGGTAATGATTTTTCAATGTAAAATCAAATCGGTTCGGTCCATTCGGAACTTCAACCTTTCTTAATGCACCTTCCTCTACCAATATATCAAGATTTCTATATACCGTTCCTTTTCCAATTGTTGGATATGCTTCTTTTATAAATTCATACACTTCATTTGCCGTAACGTGTCTTCTCATTTCGTATACGGTATTTCTTACGAGATCTTTTTGAATGGTATTTCTCCTACTTGTCATTCGTCCTCCTTATTAGGATTAGTTCTTAATAAGGATTATATACCACCATCATCCTGCTGTCAATAAAAATAGTAATAATTCTCATTATTATAAAAACTGTCAAACTGAGCATCTTTTACCTGAATAACTATTTTATTTTGCGTTCAAATACATATTCTGAATCTGAAGATAAATCAGACCTAAACGAATATCCGAGTCTATCAAATTTCTGAATCTCCACCGGATTTTCAATATTATTTTCCGCTATGAATCTGACCATTTCACCCCGAGCCATCTTGGCATAGGTACCTTTTGTTACCAATTTATCTCCGGATAACTCACAAAATACAATCGTAATATATCTGTCCTGTGATGTCAGATACTTTTCTATACATTTTGAGTATTCTTTTGATGCAAGATTAATGATAATCCTCCTGTCATCGATTATTGAGCGGTATAACAATTCTCCCCAGTACTCATACAGATTTTTTGCATCTCCAATTCCAACCTTTGCCTGCATTTCAAGACGATAAGGAGTCACACCATCCATTGGTTTTAAAATGCCATAAAACGCAGACAAGATTCTTAAATGATTTTGCAAATACTCAAACTGCTGGATTTCAAACACAGATGGTGCCATATATTGAAATGCAATCCCTTCATATGCTAAAACAGCCGGAGTAAGCCTGTTATAAAGATCCATATTTTCCAATCTGTTAAAGTTCTGCTCTGCAATCTTGTCATTACATTTCCAGATAGCTTTCAGTTCTTCTTTTGATTTGCTTTTCATCCAGTTTAATACTTCTGCTGTCTTATCAATATAGACAGGCAGTTCAACCGGTGCTAAGTTATCGGTATCTACAATCATCTTTTTTGCAGGTGATAAAATAATCTTCATTATGCCAATTCCTTAAGCATATTTTCAGGATCATCTGCCGCCTTGACTTTATCATTTGCCTTTATAATGATTCCCTGCTCATCAATAAGATATGTAGTTCTTACTACACCCATAGATACTTTTCCATAATTTTTCTTTTCTTTCCAGACATCATATGCTTCAATAACTTTACGCTCCGGATCTGCTAATAGCGTAAATGCCAGTCCGTATTTTTCTTCAAATCTCTTGTGAGACGCTACAGAGTCCTTGCTTACTCCGAGAATAACAGCTCCCTTCTCAGTAAACTGTGGATAACGCTCAGAAAAGCCACATGCCTGCTTCGTACATCCTGGTGTATTATCCTTTGGATAAAAATATAAGATCACTTTTTTTCCTGCATAATCGCTTAATTTATGCATTTCTCCATTCTGATCCGGCAATTCAAAGTCCGGTGCTTTTTTTCCTAACTCTAACATTTACTATTCCTCCGCTTTTGTATTTTCCACCTGTTTTCTTATTCTTTTATTACCTGAAATCATTTTATGTCCCGTATACATAGACATGATCATACATATAAGAGTGCTACACGCAAAATACCTATGACCTGATTTGGATCCTTTATATCCAGTATAAAAAGTTCCAATCATAGTAATTAACGCTCCGATTGACCAATACTTATGTGCTTTCATTTTATACCTCCAAATTGATTAAGCTGTTTCCAAAATAAATATCTCTGGATCATTAACAATATTATACATTCCATCCATTACTTTTGACAAGCAGGGAAAGAAAAATACTCAATCCAAATACAAAAGGATGTATCACGATAATTCTTGCATTACCTTGACGCATCCTTTCGTGTTGTATTTTTTTATTCTTCTTTTCATTATTTTTTAATTTACAGATACCCTGCGTCATTGTTCCCCTTTGGCAGAATGTATACCAGGTTCGTGGCTTATATGCCTTAGACACTGTGCTGTTTGGCTCATAAACCTCAACCTCCTTGTGCTTAGAGTATATGAAATTTTAGCTTTATCTTGTAAGTTTGCGAATATCCGTATAAACAAAAAAGCCCTTTGAGAAAAGGATTTTTCCTCTCTCAAAGGGCAAGTTGGCAAACAGGAAGTTTTGCATACGTTATTCTTCTAATATTTTTGTAGGGTTCGCATAGAAAAAGTGTTACAGACTTTTTCTCACAGTCTCCAATCCCATGTAACCATCACCAGTGTTAAAACCTTTCATTGCCAACTCCTCCATTTCTTTGAATTTTATGATTTAATCTTCTTTGACGGTTACAGTGTATATCAATAGGTGGGGTATAAAAATCCCTGCTCTTTTATACTGCTATCCTTCTAAGACAAAAGGCCCAGAATACTTTTTCCTGAGCCTTTCCATCTTGTTGTTTTCAATTATAGATAAAGCTATTATGCAACATTCTGATTCTCATCATCTAGTTGAGGTAAATCTTCATCGCTACCAATTGCTTTTAAACCTAACATTGTTACCGTCACTCCCAAAGCTAATGTTACAACTCCCCCAATCGTCTTGAACACTCGCTCATGAAATTTCTGCTGCTGTAAATATAATTCCGTTATTTTATCAGCTTCTTCCATCATTTTTTCAGAAAATTCCCTTCTTTCCTCCTCTGTTAAGTTTTCTTGTTCCAGCTGATTTGCGAAGGTCTCAAGAACATACTGATGTGCATGAACTGCTTGTTCATATTCTTCTTTATTTGTTTCTAAAATTGTTTTGCATAACTGTGTATAATTTTCTATTGCTGATTCCACAAACTCTACATATACTGGGAACTGCTTTATTATTTCAAGCGCCACTTCCTTTTCCATATATGGAATCATAGATGTAAACTCCATCACTTTATCCTTTGTTAAATTTCGAAATGATTCAATTTTTAACGCTTTTTTTACAGCTTCTTCTGAATGATATCTTTTTCTTATTTTCTTTTCCATGATTATGTTCCTACTTTGCTTCTTTGCGAATGGTGCCAATTTTTTTGTCACTTCTGGTATCTCTTCCATTTTTGTTTCTAATAGTCCCCGGTGGAAGACCATGCTTCTTTTCAAATGTTCCTACTCTACAATCACTTCTAGTTTTCCTCATGTTTTTTCTTCCTTTCATAATTCCGTATCAACAATGCACTTGTTGTTTACTGATGCTTCAAGTATAATAAAATCTATAAAGAAAATACACGCACAGCATGTGGACTTAACACCTGATAATTCTCATGTTCGGCGATATACGGGGAGGTTATTCTCATGGGGAAACAATCTACAAGAGAAAATAAAACAATTTATCAGATTTGCCGGGAAGAAGCCGGTCTTACCAGATTAGAAGCCAGCGAAAAAATGACTGCTGTTTCTGATTCTAAAATTGAAAAATTTGAATATGAAATGCAGGAACCTACACCTTATGATATTATCCAGATGGCAGACGCTTACGGGCGACCAGATCTCTGCAATTATTACTGCTCTCATAAATGCGAAATCGGTCACCGTTATGTCCCGGAAGTCGAAGTTTCTGACTTGTCCAATATAATCCTGGAAACCATTGCCAGTCTGAATGAGATTAATCCTCTTACCACACGTCTGATCCAGATTGCCCGTGACGGTAAGATCAGTGATGATGAGATCAAGGATTTTGCTTTTATCAGCAACAAACTGGATGAAATTTCTCTGGCAATAGATTCTCTGAATCTCTGGGTTGATAAAACAGCCGGAGAGCAGGGACTAAACATCGAATTGCTCAGAGAAGAAAAAAAGAAACAGAAATAAGTATGAAAAAACAAGGCAGCGAACCTATTTATGGTTCACTGCCTCTTTCCTTTACATATGCTGTAACTGGTTTATGATGTATTCCGTTCTGCGGATAGCTTCTTCCACCTGATGTCTGGCATTATTGATTCGATCCTGCACCATCCAATCCACAACAAATCCATCAAAAAAATAATCTGCAAAGGATAAGAAGTCTCCAGTATTGATGTTTAAATTACAAGCCACGTTCACATCATTTAATTCCCTACTGAAATTACGAAGATCATATTTCGCCTGTTCCATATTTTGTCTTGCCTGATCCATCTTGGAGTGTTTCAACATCGTAGAAAAGAATCCACCGCCAAACATATCCACCAAGCCCCAATTCTTTGCACTGTTCAGGTTCTCTTTTGCTGTCCGAAGACTACTTAACGCACGTTGTCCTGCTTCAATCGCTTCTCGTTTCTCTTTTTCTATATCATATCCCATAATTTCTTCCCTCCTCGTATTTTTATGAGTTAGATGATATAAGTGCAATGATTCCGCCGATGATCAACAATGGAAGTGCAATATAAATCAGTCCGCCAACAACCATTCCTATCAAAATCACCGGGAAAAATACAACTGTACAGAGCAGCTTTAAGATTCCCCAGGATGCTTTTACACCAAATATAAAAAATTTTCCAATAAACCAAATCATGCATATAGCAAATAATAACGATAACATATTCTACTCCTTCTGACTCCTGTTATGATTTGAATCATTCATTTTTTTGATTGTTTACTTGATATAAACTCAGATGTATTTCTCACACCGATTTTACTACTGAATTCTGGGTTCTTCTCTATTTTTTCAATCATCCGAATTATCCTTATTCTCTGTGCTGTATCCATCTGCTCACCTCATTCTAACAGTTCTGCCTTTTGATATTGTCAGTATAACCGGATAACTTTTCAAAATATATACCTAATACAAAGAATTGAACATATGTAATTCTCAATTTTCGAGGAATAGTTGTTCCTCCTGTTCTTTCATCAAAATTCTTCATCACGGAATGCTTCCAGATATTCATCAATAAGATCCAAATTAACTAACACGATTCTTTTGACATGGTATACTGCTCTGGCATCTTTTGCTAACTGTTAGAGTATATGAAGTTTTGGCTTTATCTTGTAGTTTGCGAATATCCGTATAAATGAAAAGTCTAATCCCCCAGCTATGCTGGGGGATTAGACTTTTCATTTAGCTTGTTTCTTGACTACTCAGGAAAAATATTTCTACCCGCGCCCCACCTGTATTTTCAGAATTTGAAAGTTTAATACCTCCACCATATTTTTCAGCCACAGTTTTTGCAAAAAATAGTCCCATCCCATAATGGGCTTCGCCATTTCTACTTGTGTCATCCATAAAAAACTGCTCTGTGCCATGCAATAATGCTTCTTTTGTAAATCCTGATCCGCTATCCTCCACAATGAATGTCAGCCGGCCATCCTGCTCCTTTGCGTCAATATAAATGATTCCATTTTCTTTTGTATGCTCCACTGCATTCTGAATCACATTCATTACGGCTCGGAACATTGGATCATAAGCAATCGTTACCTTTTTATCACTTTGTCCCGCCTTCCAATCTATTTTCTGGTGATAGATTTCTACCAGTCCGAATGCCTGTTCCTTTATATCTGCGAAAAAATCTTCTAACCTCACCGTTGTATAGGTAACATCACTGCAATTCCATGATTTTGTGACATCTATCAACTGTTTTACATAACTTTGTATCTGTGTTGTGCCGTTCAAAACATAAGTGATATTATTCTTCTGTTCTGTGGTCAGTTCAGTCTCTGAAAGTAGTTCTGCATTTCCCCGTACAATCGTAAGAGGTGTTTTAATATCATGCGCCAAAGCAGACATCTGTTGTTTCTTTTCCTGCTCTGTTTTCCACTGCTTTTCTAAAGATTCTCGCAATGCATCTCGCATATCATCGATTGCCGATAAACAGTCATCAAACTCTTTGATACCGGAACAGGATGTCTCATATTCCAGATTTTGATCCTTTATTTGTCTGATTGCGTCTAATACAGGCTGCATCTGCTTTTTGATTCTTTTTCCAAAACGTATGGACGGAATGATGATAATCGCTACCGCTCCAATCACTGACATAATACTCATCACATTCTGTGGTCCTATAAAATGCTCCCTCAAAAAAGCTGAATGATATTGAGGTGTCAGGCGATATTGCAATACAACATATTCATTTTCCCTTACAATTACTTTATAAAAATATTTCCCGGATGCGTTTCCGTACTTTGCAACATTCCATGCTATCTGTTCGTATTGTTCTGACAGATCTCCACCTATTTTCTCTCCATTCTCTGAAAAGATTACATAATCACAAAGTGCGGGAATCATCTCAGCAGTCACTTTATCTGCACGTAGAATCGTATCATATGCTTCATTAATCTTTTGCTCTGCATAATTTGCCGGATAAATACAGCCCACACTAATCAAAAGGCACAGCAGCAGATAAGCAACAATCACCAAACCAACTAATGATCCAAGCATGACCAGTACATATCTCATAAAAATCCTGCTGAGTGCATTGCTTCTCTTTACTCTTCCCATTTATATCCAATCCCCCAGACTGTTTTTATCGGCATATAATCATAATCCGCAAATTTTGCTCTTATATTTTTGATATGCGTGATTATAGTACTGTCATTACTCTCATTGTCAAAGCCAAAGACCGCTTCCAATATCTGTTCCTTCGAGAAAACCTGTCCTCTGTTTTTAGCCAGAAATTCACAGATTTCGTACTCTGCTTTCGTAAACGGAAGTTCTTTATCATCCATCAACAGTTTCTTTTGAGACATCTGAATGCAGACTCTCCCTAAAACCATCCGGACAGAATGTTCCCTGTGCTCTCTTCTAAGATGTGCATTGATCCTTGCCCGAAGTTCCATCACTCCAAATGGCTTTGAAATATAATCATCTGCTCCTAAAGAGAGTCCGTTTACCAGACTGTTTTCCTCCGTTTTTGCCGTAAGAAACAAAATCGGACAATCCACAAGTATCCTAATTCTTTTGCATAATTCGAAGCCATCAATTCCAGGCATCATAATGTCCAGTAAAATCAGGTCATAACGATGTAATTCTTCCATATTAATTTTTAGTGGATTACTTACTTTGGTAACCAGATGTCCATCCTTATTCAAAATGCTTTCTATCATTTCCAGAATTGCCGGTTCATCATCAACTGCCAGTATTTTTGCCATAGTTTCCCTCGATTCTATTCCGATATTCTGTTTCCTTCCCAGTGGTTTACCCACCAAAAATAGTATACCATACTAATCCCTGTAAATATTAAGCAACCTGGTATGAATGACAACCATTCACCTACACTAGTTTCTCCCAATACAGATTGCAGATAAGTATATGGTACTCTACCCGTCCAGCAGACAAATACATATTTCCACACATAATCTCCAAGTCCGGTAAGCATCAATGCACTAATTAGTCCTGATATAATCCCTGCTCCAATGGATACCCCTTTTCCAAACTGAAAAGCCAGAATCAGCTGCCACAGATAAAGTGGAACACTGCTTCCCCACAGCAGCAATGCTGCAAATATACATCCTTTCATGATTTCGATATCGCTTGATGCGATTCTTCCAAATCCAATTCCGAATATGATTGCTGTCAATAGGATAGAGCACAGACACAAAACCAGTAGCATCAACAGTTTCGATAAAAATGCTGCAGGTTTATCCGGTAAAGACAACAGGTTTTGAAAATTACCTGCATTTTGTTCTTGTTCCATCACACTTGCTGTAAAAATTCCAATAAGTACCGGAAGTCCTGCTCCTATTGCCTGATAAAATGCAATCACTTTCATATTTTCATTCCATGGTGAAAAAAAGTAATATATTAAAAATATAACGCTGGTTATAATCGGAATCAGTAAGTGTGCCAGAATCACAGATGTTCCTTTCATCTTTCGCAAGTCTGCATTAAGAGATCTTCCAATCATCTTATTTCACCTCTCTTCTCTCAAACCATTTCAAAAACAGAACCGTTACAAAAACAAACCAGATGATTGAGAGACACATTCCCGGAACAATGACTCCCGTATCCAAAAGAGGATTCCCTGCTTCTGCGGCAAGTCCATTTGGTAAAACATGAAGCAACGGGCACATCATTCGCATAGGGATTGCAGAAACAAGTACATACCAGATTCTGGTTTGTGATATTACCACACCGCCGACGGTAATAAACAGGCAGACGAACAGGTTTACAATCATTCCAAATCGTTCACTTAAAAATAAAGCTACCGGAATCTCCCATAACTCAGAAACCGTCAGAAACAATACTGCAATCAACGCTCCTCCAACTGGAACATGTGTCGTTAGAAGAAAGCCTCCAAGCGTTGCTCCTGCAAACACAATCACATTAGAAAACAAAATCATGTACCCAATATAAATAATTTTCCCCAGCAACAATTTTCTTCTATCTGTGGGAATAGTCATTAAATGATAGTATTTTATCTTTTTCTCCTGCGCCACAGAAAGATAACAAAATAGAGCAATCATCCCCGGCAGCAAAAGTGTATACCACCAGTTCCAAACACTTTCTGCATAAGCATTTGTCATCCCAAGAGTAAATATAAATGCCATGACAAATGTAAGAAGAGGAAATCCCCAGATAAACTTTTTTCGCATGGTTCTTTTGGCTTTTTGATGTTCTGCTTTTATAATATTAACCATGGATTTCACCTGCTTTCTGGTTTTTTCTTACCACATTCATAAACAAATCTTCAAGATTATCTCCCTGCTTTAATGCTCCTTCGTATCCTAAGATTCCACCTGAAATAATCCCGACTTTATCTGCAAGTAACTGTACCTCTGAGAGAATATGACTGGAGAGAATTACAGTGATTCCCTGTTCCGGAAAAGACCGGATCAGCTCTCGTAATTCCTCGATTCCTATTGGATCTAATCCATTCGTAGGTTCATCCAATATCAAAAGTTCCGGTTCTCCAAGCAATGCCATTGCAATGCCTAGTCTTTGCTTCATTCCCAAAGAAAACTGTCCTGCTTTCTTCTTTCCGGTGTTTGTAAGTGATACAATCTGCAAGACCTCATCAATTCTGTTTTCATCTGTACCAAGCAATAATTGTCTTACCTTCAAATTCTCTCTGGCGGAAAGATTTTCATAAATAGGCGGATTCTCAATTAACGCTCCTATTTTTGATAAATCTTTCCTATCCCAAAGTTTTCCATCAAAGTAAATCTTTCCTGCAGTGGGTTTCATCATACCAGTCAACATTTTCAATGTGGTAGATTTTCCCGCACCATTCGGTCCAAGTAGTCCATAAATCTGTTTCTTTTCTATATTAAGTGAAACATTATTTACCGCTTTCTGCTTTCTAAAATATTTACACAAATTTTGTGTCTGCAACATCATTTCCATCTTTACTATCCTTCCTTCCATATTTCATTTCTTACTGAAATATAACCTAACAGAAAAAAATAAAGATTTGATGAAGATTGCTAAATAATTCGTCTACTCTATTTTTATTCTCGTATGGAATAAACCATCATTAATAAGGGTAAGATCACTGGTGCAGTTGACATTGACAATATGTATGAATTTGCTTCTTCACACTGCAATGATTTCAAGGATCTCCGCGATGATGAGGACATTGTTATCAATCGGGAGTGGATCCTTAACAAACTTGCCGAAGCAGAAAACGAATAGTATATTTGGTGGCTACACCCCCAAGCCCCTGTAGAATCAATAACGCCGGTACTGGATATCAAAATCCCGCACCGGCGTTATTAATTGTAATTCTTTTTTCTACTCAAATAAACAGCTTATCTGCCCTACAAACTTGAATTTAGATCATGATTCATATGGATAGTAGTGTTCTGCCTTCGACTGAAATTCACATAATTTTAATATTTTCATATCCTTATCAAAATCTGCTATTGTAACACCATCAAAGCCATCTATCTTACCATCATAATTACATCTGAAGTACCATTCAACAATTAACGTTTGGTTTTGCTCGAATATTCGTTTGATTGTCCATTCCAATACTTGTCCCTTATTATTCCAATTTTCAAACCATGTTACAATTTGTGGTAAGCCATGATATTCAGGTCCATAGCATTCACTATACAAAGCATTTTCAGAAAAAGTCTGTTTTACAATCTCAACATCGTTATCTAACCAAGACTGAAAATATTTCTTAATGACATCTACTTTCATATTATCCTCCACAAATTCCGATTTTTCGTTCTCTACGACTTCCCAATAAACGGGAATTTGTCATATCCCTATTTCTGAGTAGATTTTTTCGACAAACGGTGACTTATGCTCGATATACTTCTCAATATCAAATGGATAGAGTGCAGCGCCTTCTTCTTTAATTCTACTGTATTCACGCACAGCTTCCGGATGAGAACGCAAATATTCACGGAAAGCAATATGCCTTTTCAGTTCCTCAGAATCTCGCGGGCATACATATAGATGATGCTTCCGCAAATGGGTTTTGCCTTCATATTTAAATGCTTCCCGTCCGGCAATACCAAGGTTTCCTTCATGGTGATAGTCGATTCTTTCTAAGGCAGAGATTACAGCGTCAAGCATGGAGTAATCTTTAATGACGACATCAATATCAATAATCGGTTTCGCTGATAAACCATGCACTGAAGTGCTGCCAACATGTTCTATCACAAGAGCCAGTTGATCAAGAGCTTCCTGGATTTCACTCTTGATTTCACAAAAATCCCGTGTCCAGTGTTCATCATAAGGTAGCACAACAACATGCTTTGTAATCATTCTCTTTACCTCCCCAAATTCCGATTTCTCAGTTTCAAAAACTGGAATTTTCAAATTAGTCTTTGCAAATAACCTTTGAACCTTCACCATCGATTACAATTCCCTGACGGTTGTTAATTGGGCATAGATTCAAATCCGAAAATTCAGTCATTATTTTCTCAGTAACTTTCTTAAATGGTGCTGTAAGATAATGCGGAAGAACATAGAAATCAATCAAATCAAGCCCTGCATCATCTTCTTGTGAGTAGTCCTCCGGCTTTTCATCCATTTGTTCAATATATTGGATAGTTGGAGCGCATATAATCGCACCCGCCGATTCACCAATCATCAGTTTTCCCTTTGCCAATTCCTTCTTCAATAGCTCATCCGTTCTCGTTTTACGGAGCTGATCCATAAGGAAGAAAGAATTTCCACCAGTAAAATAGATCACATCCGCATCTTCAAAAACGGACTGTATCGTTAAATAAGCCTCCGTTGAAATATCAATTTCCGTTACGGTTGCTCCCAGTTTATTGAATAGCTTTCGAGCCGAGCCGACATAACCGGTATAGCCTTCACGCAGCGAAGCTGTGGGAATAAATGCGACTTTCTTGTTATCAATTTCTTCTTTTATCAAACTTCCTACACTTGAAAAGTGCGAACATAAAAACAGTTTCATCCATATCCTCCTTAATAAATTCCGATTTTCTTAATTCTACAAACTTTAATTTTACTTAGTAACTATGACTTTTCCTTCAGAATCCAGAAGAGGTGTAATACCAGCCCCGTATCCAGATTTCCAACAAAGATAATTAACTCCAGTCTCCTTATCTACAAGAATTTGTCGAATCCCTTCATCTTTAAGCGAACTTCCATCTCTAAATATAACTTCAAATCTTTCTTCTTTCTTCGCCATGTTTATTCCTCCTCGTTAAGCATTAAATACCGATTTGCATTTCCATTCATTTTAGAAAATGGGCAACTCCGATTGGAATTGCCCACTCATTGCACTAATTATGCGATTTTCTCTTGCTTGCACCGATTTCTGCATCAATTGATGTAAGTTTGATGTAAATCGCTGTTTTTTTAGTTTTTTATCAAATGAAGTACGTCCCGTCTATTTGGTTAAACGGTACATCGTTACATCAGTTTAATACAGCTTTGCGCCTGCCGGGATGTGGTCATCAACCATAAGCAGATGGAGCTTTTCTTCGCCTTCTTCTTCGTGAATAGCGGAGAGGAGCATACCGCAAGAGTCAATACCCATCATAGCACGAGGAGGAAGATTTGTGATAGCGATAAGTGTCTTACCTACAAGCTCTTCCGGCTCGTAATATGCGTGAATACCGCTTAAAATGGTGCGGTCTGTGTCTGTTCCGTCATCAAGGGTAAACTGCAACAGCTTCTTTGACTTCGGTACTGCTACACATTCTTTTACCTTAACGGCTCTGAAATCTGACTTTGAGAATGTGTCAAAATCAACTGCTTCCTCAAATAAAGGCTCAATCTTTACCTTAGAGAAATCAATCTTTTCAGGCTCTGCTTTCATTTCCTCGACAGGCTGATTTTTTACATCATTGCCCTTGTTTACATCATTCAGGGACTTCATTGTCGGGAAGAGCAGCACGTCTCTGATTGCCTCAGCTCCTGTCAGAAGCATACACATACGGTCAATGCCGAATCCAATACCACCGGTCGGCGGCATACCGATCTCCAGTGCGTTCATGAAGTCTTCATCTGTTGTATTGGCTTCATCATCGCCCTGGGCAAGCAGTTCTTCCTGGGCTTTAAAACGTTCTCTCTGGTCGATCGGGTCGTTCAGCTCAGAGTAAGCATTTGCCATTTCCCATCCATTCATGAAGAACTCGAAACGCTCTACATATTCTGGATTTTCTGGCTTTTTCTTCGTCAGCGGCGAGATCTCAACCGGGTGGTCCATAACGAACGTCGGCTGAAGCAGATGCTCCTCTACAAACTCCTCAAAGAAGAGATTCAGGATATCACCTTTTTTATGTCTCTCTTCAAACTCAATATTATGCTCTTTTGCAAGTTCTCTTGCCTGCTCCAGAGTCTCAACTTCATTCCAGTCAACGCCTGCGTACTTCTTCACTGCGTCAACCATCGTGATACGCTCGAACGGCTTACCGAGATCCATCGGGATTCCTTTGTATACGATCTGTGTCGTTCCGAGCACTTCCTGTGCGACAAAACGATACAGGTTCTCTGTCAGATCCATCATGCCGTGGTAATCTGTAAATGCCTGGTAAAGCTCCATCAGAGTGAACTCCGGGTTATGTCTTGTATCAAGACCCTCATTACGGAATACACGTCCGATCTCATATACCTTCTCGAGTCCTCCGACGATCAGTCTCTTCAGGTACAGCTCCAGGGAAATACGAAGCTTCAGATCTTCGTTCAAGGCATTGAAATGTGTCTCGAACGGTCTTGCTGCTGCTCCACCTGCGTTCTGTACAAGCATTGGAGTCTCAACTTCCATGAATCCTTCTCCGCTTAAGTACTTGCGGATCGCACTGAGAATCTTGGAACGCTTGATAAAGGTATCTTTAGACTCTGTGTTCATGATCAGGTCTACATATCTCTGACGGTAACGGGTATCTACATCTGTCAGACCGTGGAACTTCTCCGGGAGGATCTGTAAGCTCTTGGAGAGGAGTGTCACCTTCTCTGCATGGATAGAAATCTCACCTGTTCTTGTTCTGAAAGCAAATCCTTCCACTCCGAAGATATCACCGATATCAGATTTTTTAAAATCAGCGTAAGACTCTGTTCCGATCGCATCTCTTGCAACGTATACCTGGATGTTTCCCTGTAAATCCTGGATATTGCAGAAAGATGCCTTGCCCATGACTCTCTTAAACATCATACGTCCTGCAATTGCCACATGGATCGGGCTTGCGTCCATGATATTTCTTCTCTCTTCGTAATCCTTTTTAAGAGCTTCTTTCGCCTGCTCCTCATCCATTCCCTCTACGTTCGGCTCCTGGCGGTCTTTTAACAGCTCAGTCTCATGTGCCTCGTAAAGACCTTTCACCTCAAGCGAATGATGTGTCTGATCGAACTTTGTAATCTGGAACGGGTCTCTTCCGTTCTGCTGCAGCTCTGCGAGTTTCTCGCGGCGAACCTTCAGTAAGTGGTTAATATCCTGTTCCTGTGTCTGCTGTGCCAATCTCTTCACTCCCTTTTCTTTGTATTTTATTAGATATTTCTCTGGATAGAAAGTACTTTGTACTGCATAATTCCGGCCGGTGTTTCTACATCGACAATATCATCCTTGTGCGCGCCGATCAGAGCTTTTCCTACCGGAGACTCATTGGAAATTTTTCCTTCCAGGCTGTTTGCCTCGGTGGAACCAACGATCTGGAACTCGATTTCTTCGTCATACTCCAGATCCAGTACGTCTACTTTACATCCGATATTGATCTTATCGGAATCTACTTCGTCCTCAACAACAACCTCTGCGTTTTTCAGGATTTTTTCGATCTCTTCAATTCTTGCCTCGATGTCACGCTGCTCATCTTTTGCTGCATCGTACTCGGCGTTCTCGGAAAGGTCTCCCTGCTCTCTTGCTTCTTTGATTTTACCGGCAATTTCTCTACGTTTGTTTACTTTGAGGTCATGAAGCTCGTCCTCCAGTTTTTTCAGGCCGGCATAGGTAAGAATCGTTTTTTTCTGTTCCATTTTATACACCCTTTCTATCGTTTCTGTATCCAGTCATATCTGATTTTATTCTGTAAACTCTCCGGAAATGCGCTGTATTTTCAGTATTCCCGGTTGAAATAAGGATAGACTCCGCCTATCCTAACAATTAAAGTAGTATAAAGGATTGCCCACGGAATGTCAAGAAAAAAAGAAACGCAGGAAAGATTTTCTTTTTCACAAATCCTTCCTGCATCTTTCTCTTATTTTTCCTTTATTTTTCGGATGAGCTTCCTGTCAGTGCTTTCTTTTTCCAATTTCCTTTTTTATAGAAAATCAGCGTCAGAAGCGCACCCATGCACCAGCTTACCAGCATGGAAATCCAGAGTACCTGATATCGTCCGTTTGGCAGCTCCGGCGTTCTGGTCAGAAAGGCCAGACCGTATGCCAGCGGCACACGGATTACAACGGTAACAACCATCGAAATCCACATCGGGGTCATCGTATCGCCTGCTCCACGCATGACGCCGGAAAGCGACTGTGTTATTGCCATGGCAATATAGCCGACCGCAAGGATCTTCATCATATTGGCACTTAATGTTACGAGCTCTGTGGTATTCGTAAAGATTCCCATCAGATGATGGCCGAAAATAACAATTAAAAGGGTAATGGTCGTTGAGGTTCCGACAGCAATCAGTGTTCCCTGTTTTGCGCCCTGCTCTACGCGGTCCATACGGCGTGCGCCGACATTCTGACCGGCATACGTTGTCATCGCGGTACCAAACGAAAAGTTCGGCATCATTGCAAAGCCATCGACACGCATGATGATAACATTCGCGGCGATAACCATTTCACCGAAGCTGTTGGTCAGCGACTGTACGATAACCATCGCCATGGAGAAGATCGCCTGGGTAATACCGGACGGCAGGCCAAGGCGGATAATTTCCATCGAATACCGTTTTTTCATTTTCAGGTATTTGGGTCTGAAATCAAAAATGTCGGTCATACGCATCAGACGCCACATGCAGAGTACTGCAGAAATTGCCTGCGCAATCACGGTCGCGTATGCAACTCCGGCAACGCCCATGTGGAACTGGGAAACGAATACAATATCCAATACAATATTGATGACCGTTGCCACCAGCAGATAAATCAGCGCCGAAATCGAATCGCCGAGTCCGCGAAGGATACCACATAGAATGTTATAGTATGCACTTCCGGCACAGCCTACCATCAGGATCACCAGATACGAAGTACACCAGTCGATGATGGAATCCGGTGTTTTCAGCATTTCCAGCAGCGGCCTTGAGAGGACGGCTCCCAGAATCATAATAATGATGGAAGAAATTGCTGTCAGCGTGACGCAGTTTCCGATCGTCATCGAAAGCTCTTTTCTTTGTTTTGCCCCAAAATACTGCGACACCATGACGCCGGCGCCGACGGAAATTCCGACGAACAGAACCAGAAGCAGGTTTAAGATCGGGCTGGCGCTTCCAACTGCCGCAAGCGCGTTGTCCCCGACATATTTTCCGATTACAATACTGTCAACCGTGTTGTAGAGCTGCTGGGCAATGTTGCCGACCAGCATAGGGATTGTAAAAGCTACAATCTTTTCCCACGGCTTTCCCACCGTCATATCGGACGGTGCGAAAAGTTCCTTGATAGTCATACACTACACTCCCTCTTTAGTGTTTTTTGTCCCAATACCTCTGTTTATCAGTATAGCACAGAAAAAGCACCCATGATATATCAATATTGGCATATCATAGGTACTTTTTTGACTTATTTTTTATCCTCGTTCCCACTCATTCAGCATCTGTTCCAGCGCCTGCAGGCTCTCCACCTGATTGATCGCCGCGCGCAGTTTCGCCGAGTGCGGGAATCCCGCCGTGTACCACGCAACGTGCTTCCGCATCTCGCGGATGCCGATCGCGCCGCCTTTGTATTCCACCTGCATGCGCGCATGGCGAAGCATCATCTCTTTTACCTCATGCTGCGTCGGCTTTGCAAGTGTTTCTCCGGTTTCCCTGTAATGAAGAATCTGTTTAAAAATCCACGGATTTCCTTCCGCGCCGCGTCCGATCATGATTCCGTCACAGCCGGTCTGCTCCACCAGTGCCTCGGCACTTGCCGCATCTGTCACATCGCCGTTTCCGATAACCGGAATCGATACTGCCTCTTTTACCCGGCGGATAATATCCCAGTCTGCTTTTCCGGAATAAAACTGCGCTCTCGTTCTTCCATGAACCGCAATTGCGGCCACTCCGCAGTCCTCGAGGATCTTCGCAATTTCCACAGCATTCGCCGATTCTTCGTTAAAGCCCTTTCGAATCTTTACGGTTACAGGCTTTTTCACTGCCTTTACCATGCTTGTCACGATTTCCCTCACCAGATGCGGATCCTTCATAAGGGCCGAGCCTTCGCCGTTATTGACAACCTTTGGCACCGGACAGCCCATGTTAAAATCCAGAATATCAAACGGCCTTTCTTCGATCTGAGCGGCAATCTGCCCCAAAATCTCCGGATCACTGCCGAAAAGCTGCAGGGACACCGGATGCTCACCCGGATCGATCGTCATCAGATCCTCGGTATTTTTATTCTTATATAAAATTGCCTTCGCGCTCACCATTTCCATACAGATCAGGCCCGCGCCCTGCTCCTTGCACAGAACACGAAACGGCAGATCCGTCACCCCCGCCATCGGTGCAAGCACGAGTGGGTTTGGCATCTCCACGTTTCCGATTTTCAGCGGCGGCATCTTTTGCAGTGTACGTTTCTTATTTTCCATTCGGCTTCTCTCCGTCCTCTTCCATCAGCGCCTCCTCCGGCACCTCCTCACCGAGGAAGAAGACACGATAATACAGCTCCAGGGATTCCAGCAGCTCCTTTTTTTCTTCCTGATACTGCTTAATCCGAAGCGCGCCGCCGATCTCGTCATACATCGCATCTGCGTCTACGGCCTCTGTCTCAAACTGCAGACTTCCGTCGCTGTCAAACCACATGGTAAAAATACCGCCGATTTCCACCGTAAACATAACACACATAACATGAAGCTCATCCTGCACAGACTGTGGCAGGGATGCAAAATCCTGGTTAAAATAATATTTCTGTTCATATGCACTTGCTCCGCAGAGCACTACTTTTTCATTATCTGAATACATGATTTTTCCTTTCTCTTCCTTTTCCGGTCTCTCTATACGTAGCTGTATAAGCCTCGCACCGAAACCTCGCCGGAATGCACCTCAACGATCGTTCCGTCCTCTTTTTGCACGCGCAGCTCACCGGTCGGCGTGATGCCAAGTGCAACGCCCTCGAACGGTTCCTTCGGATCGAGTACACGCACCGGCTGGTCTTTGTTTGCAAGCACAGCCTCATATGCTTCCTTCAGCCCGGAGAGATCCCCTGCTTCCAGGAATTTTTCATAGTCCTCCTCAAATGCCTCCAGCACTGCTGCGACCACTTTCGCCCGGTTGACGGAATGACCCATTTCTATCGCCAGTGAGGTCGCAATCTCCGCGATTTCTTCCGGAAATTCCATCTGATTGACATTGATTCCGGTTCCGATGACAACATAATTGATGTAATCGATCTGTGCACTCATCTCTGTCAGGATCCCACAGAGCTTTTTCCCATTCAGCACCGCGTCGTTCGGCCATTTGATTTTCGTATCGACACCGAGCGCTCTTTGCACACCCTGCACTACGGCAAGTCCCATTACAATCGTCAGCATCGGTGCTTTGGCCGGCTCAAGATCCGGGTACAGCAGAATCGACATCGAAACGGAAGTTCCCTCCGGCGATTTCCAGACTCTGCCACGGCGGCCTTTTCCGGCAGTCTGCGTCTCGGCCGTTGTCAGTGTGCCGTTCGGCGCACCCTCTTCCGCCAACCGCTTCGCCCACGTGTTTGTCGAATCCACCTCGCGGCTGTAATAAACCGTCTGTCCGACATATTTCGTATGCGTGCGGCTTTCCAGCTCATCCTTCGTTACGAGATCCGGCTCATTTAACAGACGGTATCCCTTATTCTGAACAGCCTCAATTTCGTATCCTTCTTCTTTCAACTGATTCATCATCTTCCATACTGCGGTGCGGGAAATCCCAAAATGTTCACACAGCTCCTGTCCGGAAACATTTTTTCCGGATTCCCGCAGAAGACGCAGCGTCTCGGCTCTCTTATTTTCCAGCATATCGTATTATCACACTCCCTGTGTTGCTTTCTGACTATAAGAAGCACGCTTTATGCATTTCGAAAAATCAACAGCAGCGCTGCGGAAGAGTTTTCCGCAGCGCTGCTGTGCGTGTTTCTTCGTTATTCTATTATACACAGTCTATTCCGGTTTTTCCACCCAAAACTTTATGCTCCGAGGGTCGCTGCCATAACTGCTTTGATCGTATGCATACGGTTCTCTGCTTCTTCGAATACTCTCGACTGCGCAGATTCAAACACCTCATCGGTTACTTCCATCTCGTTCAGGCCGTAGCGGTCGTGGATCTCTTTTCCGATCTTTGTTTTCAGATCGTGGAAGGACGGCAGGCAGTGCAGGAATACGGCGGTATCTTTTGCATTTGCCATTGCTTCTTTTGTGACACGGTACGGAGTCAGATCGTGGATTCTCTCCTCCCATACGCTGTCCGGCTCACCCATAGATACCCAGACATCGGTGTAGATAACATCGGCATCTTTTGTTCCCTCTTTTACGTCCTCGGTGAGGGTGATGGTTGCACCGCTCTCCTTTGCATACTCCTCACACTGAGCCACAAGCTCTGCGTTCGGGAAGTATTTCTTCGGTGCACAGGCCACAAAATCCATTCCCATCTTGGCAGATGCAATCATCAGGGAATTTCCCATATTGTAGCGGGCGTCACCCATGTAAACGAGTTTGATGCCTTTTAAGTGGCCGAACTCTTCCTGGATTGTCAGCATATCGGCGAGCATCTGGGTCGGGTGGTACTCGTTCGTCAGTCCGTTCCATACCGGGACTTTGGAATATTTTGCCAGCTCTTCTACGATCTCCTGGCCGAATCCACGGTACTCGATTCCCTCATACATACCGGCAAGAACGCGGGCTGTATCTTTAATGCTCTCTTTTTTGCCGATCTGGGAACCGATCGGATCCAGATACGTTGTTCCCATACCGAGATCGTGTGCAGCTACCTCGAAGGAACAGCGGGTTCTGGTGCTGGTTTTCTCAAAAATCAGTGCAACGTTTTTACCACGCAGGGTATCCACCGGAATGCCTTTCTTTTTCTTCTCCTTCAGCTCTGCGGACAGGTCCAGCAGATAGGCAATCTCTTCCGGTGTAAAATCTTTCAATGTCAGAAAATCGCGTCCTTTTAAATCCATGGCTTGTTCCTCCTTATATCTGCATATGGTGTATTTTATTATTTCCTATACTGTGATGTTGGGTCAAAAAGTTTTTTGCCCCTTGGTTTCCTTGAATATTCTCTATTATGAAACAGGCCTGTTCATCTGTCAAGAGGAAAATGTATATTTTTGCGTATTTTCTTTATATTATTCATATAATATGCATTTTTATGCACTTTAAAAACACTCTCTTTCCATTTTTCCCGTTATCACGGCTGTCACCGGGGGCTCTTGTAACTGCGGACTTTTGTTCGCTGTCCATGAAAAATCTCCCACATCCGGCATCACGCTTTCTGTGGGAGAATTCTCTTTTTCTTATCGATTTATCTCTATTTTACTTCTGCACTTCTTTTCCTGCCGGCACTTTCTGTTCCTCCACAATACCTTTGAATGTGGTGGCCAGACTTGCCAGTCCCTGCAGATCGGACGGAACAACAATCTTTGTTGCCTTTCCATTTGCCAGAACACCGAGTGCCTCGAGGCTCTTTAAGGTAAGAACAGCATCGTCTGCACCGGCTTCTTTGATCGCGCGGATACCATCGGCATTTGCCTGCTGTACTTTGAGGATTGCCTCTGCCTGGCCTTCTGCCTCACGGATCCGTTTCTCTTTTTCTGCCTCTGCGCGAAGAATAGCCGCCTGTTTTTCAGCCTCTGCATCGAGGATGGCCGACTGTTTTTTACCTTCGGCAACAAGGATGGTCGATTTTTTCTCTCCTTCTGCAATCAGGATTGCTTCACGGCGTTCACGCTCTGCCTTCATCTGTTTCTCCATCGCTTCCTGGATGGCTGCCGGAGGCATAATGTTTTTCAGCTCGACACGGTTTACTTTAATTCCCCACGGATCGGTCGCGATATCAAGCGCAGCCTGCATCTTCGTGTTGATGATCTCACGGGATGTCAGCGTTTCATCGAGCTCCAGATCTCCGATGATGTTTCGAAGCGTTGTTGCCGTCAGGTTTTCAATTGCCATCAGCGGATTAACAACACCGTATGCAAACAGCTTCGGATCGGTAATCTGGAAAAATACAACGGTATCAATCTGCATCGTAACATTATCTTTTGTGATAACCGGCTGCGGCGGGAAATCCACCACCTGCTCTTTTAAATTCACGCGGATGGCCACGCGCTCGATAAACGGAACTTTAAAATGAAGACCGGTTGCCCAGGTGCCTTTGTATTTTCCAAGGCTCTCAACAACGTAAGCACTGGCCTGCGGCACGATCTTCACACACGATGCTGCAATAAACAGTACAATCACAAGAAGCACAATCAATAAAATTCCTGCAACTCCTCCACCACTCATGTTTCATTTCCTCCTTCTTTTTCTTTGACCTTTACAATCAGCTTGACGCCTTCCACACGGAGCACTGCAACAACAGTGTCCACGGGAATCGTGCCTCCTTCGTTTTCTGTCCGCGCGGTCCAGATATTTCCGCCAAGCGAAACCTTTCCGGTTCCCGCAAGATTGGAGATTTCTTCCGTCACGACTCCTTCCATGCCAACCACACGGTCCACGTTCGTCTTCAGTGTATCCTTATTCAGAAAGCGAACGGCGAACGGACGTGTAAAAAACAGAAGTACCAGCGATACAACAAGAAACAGTACGATCTGAATCACAATCCCTGCTCCGCACATGGCAGCGATCAAAGCAACAAGCGCCCCACCTGCAAACCAGATCGTCGCAAGACCAAGTGTTGCTGCTTCAATCACTAAAAAAACGACGAGTGCGATCAGCCAGTAAACCGGCAGGTAAGCTGTAATACCCATGCGTTTTTCCCCCTTTCTGAAAAAATTGGCTGTTGTATTCATCATACTATAATGATGAAAAAATAACAAGCAAAGTTAAAAACATTCAGAAAAAAGAAAGATTTGTCAGGAATCGTCTACAGACTGTCAATTCCAAGCCGGGACATGAAAACGAGGATTGCTGACAGAAAACCATATGCGTGAAGACGTAAAAATAATACGAGGGTGAAGCTTAATAGTTTCCAGAATACCGATTTGATTTGAACTACGTAATGCAGGCAATTCCATATCGTCAGAGTTTTTCGAACAAACGGATCTGACCCATATTGTTTCAGCAGCTTTCTGACCGCAGAAACATTTTTTCCTTCATATGTCATCTCTTCCTTCGCCAGATACATTGCACCAATCACCAGGTGAAACAGCATCAGGTCGCCATAAATGTGTGTTGCTCTGGCCGGTATTTTGGGGAATCACTTTTTTCTGTTTTCTCTCCAATACCTACCGCGTCCGCCATACAACACTACGTCAGACATTAGCAGACTTCCGCGCCGATAACCAGAAAACCAAGCTGTTGAAAATTTTTGAAAATAACGATGTCCCGTAACTGGAAATCCAACAACATTTCCTGTAAAACTCCATAAGGATAGTCTGCACTTTTTGACTATCCGGTAGTATTTGTTTCAGAGTAAAAAAAGAGTAAGTGAACGTCTCCCCTTGTTCACTTACTCTTTTTTCTATACCGTCGATTCCATCTCATTTTTCATGACTTTGAACCGATCACAATCTATGGAAATGCATGCTCCCTCCGCCTATCCCCTTGCGAAGGTTCCACGCCTGTTTTTAATAAAAATGCTGATATCCGATCTGGATTCCGCTGCCGTAGCCGCTGTTAAAATACAGGCATCCGCCAACCGGGCTCTCGCCGGAAAGTGCTGCCTGTGCAGCTGCATAACAGTCACTTCTTGCTCCGCGGGAAAGCACGCTCTGGAAGGTTCCGGTCGCAACCGGTGTAAACTGTCCACCCTGATAAATAACGCCGGAAACACTGTTCGGGAAGGAACCGCTGTTGACACGGTTTACTACAACCGCTCCGACTGCCACCATTCCTGTGTAGCTCTCGCCGCCTGCCTCGCACTCGATCAGTGCTGCAAGCATTGCCACATCATTGCTGTCTGCGGAAATTACCGATGCACTGCCTGCTGTGGAGGCTGCTGCTGCGCTGCTTGCCGCACAGGCCTGTGATGCCTGGTATTCCTCCATGGAAACAGCACCTTTTAACTCCTCTGAAAGTGTCACATAGTCTCCATGAACGTATGCGCTGCTTCCGCTGTACTGGATCTGATACCAGTCTGCCTCTTCGCCGAATACGCTGACCTCACCATTCTGTGTCAGTGTTCCGATCTGCGCAGAATCTGTGGATGCTGCCTCACGGACACGAAGGCTGTCCGCCTGAACAACTCCGGTGATACCGCACATATTGCGGTAATGTGCTTTTGCCTCTTCCCCAAATACCAGATATTCATTCTTTATGTAGCCTTCTACACCATTGGAAGAGATCTTGCTCCACTCGTCTCCTTTTTCTGTTACAGTAACCGCATAGCCCGGCATCAGAACTCCGACGATCTCGGAATCTGCGTTTGCCTCGCTGCGGATGTTGGCATATCCTTCTACGTTTGCTGCAGCCATTGTGCTCCAGTTTGTTTTATTTAAAATGGTTTCTTCCTTTGTCTCTGCTTTTACGGGTGCAGCCATGATGACAGTCAGTGTGAGCACGCTCCCCAGGATGCCCGGCACATAACTTTTTTTGAATGTCATACTTACCTCCTGAACAATTATTACGTTTTTGTTACATCTTGTTACAAATCGATTCTACCAGTGTTACATCTTTTTGTCAACTAGAATATTTCGACAACATTCCTGTCTTTTCCCATCATTTTTTTCATAGAACCCACAATTTTTCACCACTTTTCCGCTTTTTTGACGAATTGGATCGGTTTTTATTCCCACTTTTTCTTCTGCATGCGGCCTGCCTGGAATACTTTTCCGTGTCTTGTTTCCTTCTTTTTATTTTGCTTTTGTTTCACATTCTGCCCTTTCTGCCCTCTTTTTCCGCAAATATTTTTTAAGAAATTGTGACAGTTCTTTTTCTATTTTTCGACATGCATTACAAACCTTTTCCACTTTTGACGCATTTTCAAATTTTCTTTTAATTTTTTATTTTTACATGATATTTCTTTCTACATATGGTATAATCTTTAAAAAGAAAGAAAATTTATATTTTATCAATTATTTTTTCTTTCAATTTATACGTGAAACTTACCGCAGAAAAATAAAACAGACCGACATTAGAAACCGATCAGGTGAAAGGAGGATGTCATATGTTACACAGCACACAGACAACGAAAAAACACACAGGAAATTTGATTCTGAGATTCGGAATGGCAGGCCTCCTGGCGGCCGGATTATTTTTTTCCGCTCCGTATTCGGCAGCAGCCGAGACAGTTCCAAGTGCAGAAAATACAGACGCCGGTGAAATTACCATTCACTTCACCCATTACGATGCACAGGACCTGGAATTCTATCTGAACACCGATCAGGCGGCTCTTGCTTTTACCGATGCTGCCCTGACATTTCAGGATTCCACAATGGATGCGCCGGTCACCATGTCATATCTTTCCGATGATGGTTCCTATGTCCTGTATCAGAACAGCGAACCGGTCGAGGAAGTAAACGGAACGTTCTCCGTATCGATGGTTACGGAACCTGGCTACACACTGGATATGGATCAGATTTCCTTCTATGTTAATGGACAGGCCGTTTCCAATGGCGGTTCCGTTGTGATTACGGATTCTTCGGCGGCGATGACTTCTCTTGTTTACTGTACCGCAATCCCGGAAACACCGGCAACTGACCCGGAGCCATCTCTTCCAGAAGAGCCATCTGCACCGGAAGTTCCAGAAGAACCGGCCGCTCCAGAACCATCCGTTCCGGAACAGCCATCCGCACCGTCAGAAACCCCGACCGTGGTACAGCCATCTGCTTCGGAACAGCCGGCACAGGAAAATATTCTTCCGGAAACCGCAGCTCCTGCATCCAAAACCGCACCGGAACAGGTTCCTGCATCCGAACCGATCGCAGCAGAACCGATTGCCAGCGCAGTTGTTACAGAAGACGAAGAAGTTGATCTTTCCACCATCCACCCGGAAGTTACCGCATCCGCTGTTACTTCTTCCAGCCAGCTTCCAGCCGCAACGCAGATTGTACCATCTGCCAGAACAACAGACCCGGATGCACAGATTATTACTTCGGAAACTGCAGCTCTTGAAAATGCCGCACAGGCCGAGAATACACAGACTGCACACACAGGAATCGGCTCCTGGTTCCATCAGCGAACAAATCAGATCCTCGCAGTCATGATCGCTGTGATCCTGCTTCTGATCCTGATCGAATCACTTCTGGCACTAAAGGATTCCATGAATCAGAAAAGATCGCATCGCTTCTATTAAAAATAAGGTCCATAATAAAAAATAAGCATACAAAAAGAAGGAACGTATCTCATGAAACATGGGATACGTTCCTTCTCTTATATTATTTTTTATCCTCTTTTTTTCGCAGCCGCTTTCTGAATCTCACAGAAATCGTGCAGCGCCTGACGGCCGATTTTTACAATTTTACGGATGTTGATGGAATTTGTTCCTCCCTGACGCGGCTTGAAGCTGATCGGGATGAAACGGATTTTCCGGTGAAAATACGCTCCGAAGGCAGTCAGCAGTGCGTTCGGCAGATTGTAGTTTTCCGGCATCAGCGGCAGATACTCGGCCACGTAGTCTGTTTTCATCAGACGGAACGGGGCATTTGCATCCGGCACGGATACGTGGAAATAGGTCCAGAGCACCGCGCACAGCACTTTTTCCACGACAGCGCGGGAAAAGCCGTCGCCGCGGCTTGTGCGGTTTCCGAAAATGGCGTCGTAGCCCTCGCGGATCTGCCAGAACTTTTCGAACTCCTCCGGATCGGTCTGACCGTCGGAATCGGTCTGGAAGATATAGTCCGCACCGTTTTCAAGTGCATAGCGGTAGCCGTACAGAACGGTGGAACCGTGGCCGCCGTTTGGCTTCGTCAGCACGGTGAGCAACGGGTGGGTTTCGCACTCTGCTGAAGCAATTTCATACGTATCGTCGCGGCTTCCGTCGTTGATGATCACAAGACGGGACGCACCGCCGCCGTTATGCTTCTCCACGACGGGACACCATTCCTCGATCGTTCTTTTGATATTTTCCGACTCATTATAGGCTGGTATTACAATATATAAGGTATCCATTGGTATTCTCCTTGCATTTCCTTCCATCCATTATACAGGATTTCTTTTCATTGCGAAAGATGCACTCATGGAGAAAATTTCCCAGTACCGTTCGTTTGTTATTCTTCCCACAGTTTCTGCGGATAACGGCCCTCGTCTTTTAATTTCTGCAGTGCTGCCATGACATTTTCTTTGTCTTCTTTGTACGTTACGCCGTACCAGTTATCATAGGAGCGGAGTACGGTGACTTCCGCTTTTTTCTCCTGAAGCAGTTCATCGACAACGAACGGCAGGAAGTATTCGCCTTTTAACGGGTTGGTTTTGTATACATTCTCGAGGAACGGCAGGAAGCGGCGTTTCAGCTCGATCAGAATGCTCGGTGTGAAGCCCCAGAGGTTCATGGAAACGACGGTTCCCTGCGGCAGTCCAGTCCAGGTTGCGCCGTCATCCTCGGTGTATTCGGCCTGTCCGCCGTGGTTTTCGATTCTTGTGCGCTCATGAATGCCGACAAGGTGATTCTGATCGTCTGCGGTGCAGATGCCGCGGGCTACGTGGCCATTGTCGGTCAGGGTTTTGTACAGGTCGTAGGCAACCATCGCGTACTGATAGGTCGCGCCGTCCTGCTCGGTTGTCAGCTGGCGGTAGATCTCCTCGAATGCCGTTCTTCCATAATAATCATCGGAATTGATGACGGCGAACGGTGCGCCGTCGATGGCTTCTGCCGCACAGAGAATCGCATGACCGGTTCCCCACGGTTT
Source organism: Blautia sp. OM06-15AC (assembly GCF_003481425.1). Classification (NCBI taxonomy): domain Bacteria; kingdom Bacillati; phylum Bacillota; class Clostridia; order Lachnospirales; family Lachnospiraceae; genus Blautia; species Blautia sp. OM06-15AC. Next base: position 124,353 of record NZ_QULD01000004.1, read on the forward strand.
GACGCGGCCTTCCGGCACTTCGTAGCCTTTCGGGAGAACGTCGAGTTCCTGGTAAACATACTCTACATCCATGTATTTCTCAATTCGCTTGCCGATGCCCTCGCGGAATGCCTCGTCGATGGCTTTTTTGATGATAAAGATGACTTTCTCAAAGCCTGCCTGTTTTGCATCATAAATGGAAAAGTCGATAATCATATTTCCGTACGGGTCAACCGGATCAATCTGTTTTAATCCGCCGTAACGGCTTCCCATTCCTGCTGCCATGATGACTAATACTGGTTTTTTGCTCATGATCTTCTCTCCTTTTTATTCTCCAAAATAAACTTTTAATCTCTCCGCAAAGTCTGCCGGGATTTCTCTTTCAAATGGAAATGGTTCTGCATCCGCCAGATACTCGGCGATTTCGCCCAGGACACCGGCGCTCCGGTTCAGTGACCAGGCGGAGATCCAGTCGATCGTATCGTGGCAGGTGTGCATGCCGAAACCATCGCGGTTCAGCGTCATCGCCGGGATGCCCTTCCATGCGAAGGTGTTGGAATCGCTGCTCCAGATGTTGTTGATGAGCGATACGCCTTTGTCCGCCTGTTTTAAGTGCTCCATGATCGCGTCGCATGCCTCTTTCGTTGCTGCCACGCCAAGCACGGTTCCGCCGATGGCCTGTCCGGCGAGGTCGACGTTCATGTTGAAGCGGTGCTGCGCCAGCTCGGCTTCGTGCGCTTTCACATATGCCCGGCTTCCGCAGAGACCCAGCTCCTCCGCGCCGAACCAGATGCATTCCAGTGTCCGTTTCGGGCGGTTTTCGGCGAAGTAGTGTGCCAGCTCCATGATGATCGCTGCGCCCGCCATGTTGTCGTATGCACCAGGTCCCTGCGGAACGGAATCGTAATGAGCCGTCAGCGTCAGGATTTCCTCTGGCTGCTCGGTTCCCGGGATGCGCAGGATGATATTTTTCGACGTTCTCCTGATTTTTTTCTGCTGTAAAACGAGGCGTGCACGGCTCGCTCCCCGTTCTACCAGTTCCATCGCATCAAGATAATGAATGACGGCGCACGGCAGTTTCGGATTTTTTACGCCGCGCAGGGTGCGGTAGTCCGGCAGACGGTCCTCGTCTTTGTCCAGCGGCGTTCCGGTCAGGATCAGAAATCCGACGGCTCCTGCTTTTTCCAGTTTTTCATAGTTTTCTGCATTGGCACCGCCGTTGATCAGGACGATTTTCCCTTCTGCATGGGAAAGGCTGACCGGGTCGCCGTTTTCTACGTAGAGGAATGGTGCCTCCACGCCTTCCGGAGCGGTATTGGCTGCCGCGAAGCAGCCGCGGACGGTGTATGTTTTCTCATATGGCTCTGTGACCGTAAAGACAGCTTCGTCAACCTGCCATGTCTCAATCTCGAACGGCTCGCGGCGGATCTGCAATTCGCCCTGCCCCCATTTTTCTGCGATTTCAGAAAGTTCTTTTTCGATCCGGCAGGCTGCTTTTTCTTCGCCTTCCGTTCCGGCTTCGCGGATGTAGTTAAACTGGCTGACGAACGCATACTGCCGCTGGCCGCTGATGGTATTTGCTTTCATAATAATGTTATGTCCTTTTCTTTTTTTATTTTCTTAAAGTTCTTCCAGTACCGCTCTCGCGCTGCGCACGGCTTTGACGTCCGTGCGGTAGAGGGTGTATTCGCTTAAGGATGGAAGTCCCATGTTCACATTTTCTTTCCGATACTGCATCGGGCTCGCCAGTTCGATTTTTCCGGACATGTGGTAGGCGGTCACGCCGGTTTTCGGATACAGCTCGCGGATCGCATCCGCGCAGATACCGCCGCCCGCCTGAATACGGATGCGTCCCGCCGCCTGGCGCTGCAGTTCGGCGAGAAGCTCTGCTCCTTTTACCGCACTGTTCTGCTGACCGGAGGTAAGAATGGTGTTCATACCAAGCGATACCGCCTGCTCAAGCGCTTCTTTGGGATCGCGGCAGACATCAAACGCGCGGTGCAGCGTCACGGACATGCCGTCGGCTGCCTCCATCAGCTGTTCCATTGCCGCCATATTCATCGTTCCATCCTCTTTCAGTACACCGACCACAACGCCCTCTGCACCAAGTTCGCGGTACATCGCGACTTCCTCGCGGATTTCTTCTAATTCATATGGGGTGTAGCAGAAATCCCCGAACCGCGGGCGGATCAATGCATGAATCGGAATGGTTGTCTGTCTGCGGATCACCTCAAACAGCTTCGGACTCGGCGTTGTTCCGCCGATCACCAGATTTTGACACAGCTCCAGCCGGCTTGCCCCGCCTTTTGCCGCCGCAAGCGCCGACTCCGCCGAGTCCACGCAGACTTCCAGGATATAATCGTTCATAAAATTCCCTCTGTTTTCGTAATTTTCTTTCTCTATCATACCCTATTTGAGGCAATTAGGAAAGAGCTTCTTTGTTTCACTTTCGTTCACTTCTGCTTCTGATGCAGATATTTTTCTCTCGTTGCCATGCCGCCGCGAATGTGGCGTTCAGACTTGTTCACATCCAGAATTTTCCTCGCCTCTGCCGCCAGACCCGGATTCACCTGTACCAGACGTGATGTCAGATCCTTATGCACGGTACTTTTGCTCACTCCGAATTTTTTCGCCGTCTGCCGTACGGTCGCTTTCGTCTCAATCATGTAAATTGCTGTCTCCACAGCACGCTCTTCGATATAGTCCCTCACAAAAAACCTCCGAAGACGCTGTTTTTACAGTGTATTCGGAGGCTATGACAGGTATGTCTTGTATTTCATTTATAATACACCCATACCGCTTTCGTCTGTTCCAGCACCTGATCGATATCCCAGGTTTTTTCGGAATTTTTTCTGCTGTTTGGGTCGTTGATTTTCAGTCTGCCATTCTGTAATCCGGTAAGAACGATAAAATGACCGTTGCTGGTAAACTCCCCGGGTCCCATCAGGGCAATGATGGGGTTTCCGGCCTGCAGGTTGTTTTCCACCCGTTCCCGTTCCACAGGGATTTCTTTGCTGGAAAGGCCGATCTGCCGGGCTCCTTCCAGCATCAGAGACCAGGCGGTTCCGCTGCCGTCTACGGCATAGCCGTTCTGTGAGGCGAAATCGGCGACCCAGCGCGGATTTTTTGTGATATCGCCGGTCATGAAAATGGCAACCATGGAAAGTGCTGTCGGTCCACAGCCGCTTAATCCCATCTCTTCACCGGCATATCGGTGATAGCCCCATCTCTGATCCCACTGCAAGAGAAGCGGAACCTCCGATGCGGATGACAGGTCGCTCAGGTCAATCTCCGGCTCCTCCTCTTTTTTCAACGGATATTCTTCGACGAACGTCTCCGTCTCATTGTTTCTCTCGTAAAGCGACAACAGCTCCTCCGGGTACTGATCCATTGAAATGCCGTTTGCTTTCGCATACCGCTGGATCGGATTCTGCCGGAAGCGCCGCACACCGCCCAAAAACAGAAGACAGCCGAACAGCAATAGCAGCCCGCGGATCCGCCATACCTTTCTTTTTCGTCTCCGTGCTCTTTCTCTTCTTCGCATCATCTTTTTTCGTTCTGCCGTCTCTTGCCATGTCAGTGTATTGCTTTCACGGATCATGAAAAATCCCCCTCCCGATCTTATTGTGTACTCCCAAAATCTTTCCATTTCTGATTTTGTGAGATGCTTGAGAGTACATTCTTCTCTTTCATCATAACAAATTTCCGATTTTTCTTTTTGTATATTTTCCGAAGAAAAACTGCAATTTTTCTGTCCCCTTCCTTAAGATTTTTTGTAGCTATGCAGAGCCATGCGAAATGGAAGATGGAAGAAAAATCGCAAGTAGGAAAATAATAGCAAATTCCGGAAATATCGTTGAGAAAAAATATCAAAAATGGTAGAATAAGGAAAACACAAACTTTAAGCGGAGGATAAAACAAATGAAAAAACTGAAAGTTAAAAAAGGCAGTACCTGTATGGCTTGTCTTGCCTGTGTGGGAGCATGTTCTGAGGCATTTTATAAGGTATTTGATCCGGACAAGGCATGTCTGCAGATCGTAGAGAAAAAGGCTGTTCGCCCGATCGCCTGTCCGCAGTGCGGTAAATGTGCCGAGGCCTGTCCGGAAGGCGCCATCACCCAGAACCCGAAGGGCGTTTACATGATCAACAAGAAAAAATGTACGGGATGCGGAGCCTGTGCGAAGGCCTGTCCATTTGGCCTGATCGTAAAAACCGAGGGAAATCCGGCTTCCAAATGTATCGCCTGCGGTATCTGCGCGAAAGCCTGCCCGATGGATGTACTGGAAGTTGTGGACGAATAATGATCCGAACTCTTAGATACCGCCAGGATCTCATGTAAGCACAGATCCTGACTCATTGCTCACATAAACATAAAAATGCACTGTGGAACGTCGTCGGACAATTCCACAGTGCATTTTTCTGTTAAACGAAAAACAATTGATTCCCGCTCGCCGTCTGGCAGAATGATCGATGCCCGTTTCCGCAGACAGCATTCCGACAAAAAGGGACAAAATTTACAATTTTACTCCCGCGCCAGCAGAACCATCGATTTTGCCGGAAGCATCATGCTTTCTTTCATCTCTGCTCCATCCTCTGCACAGCGTTTTCCATCGCAGAGCAGTTTCCAGTTTCCTTCCGGGAGTTTCTGCAAAGCTTCTTTTTCCCATGGATTGTAGAAGACGCAGACTGCGCGGCCATTCGGGTATTCCAGTTCGTAACCTGCGATCTGGTTTTCACGGAAAAATGTCTTTTTACAGTCCGGCTCGCACGTTCCGTATGCCTGAAATTTTCGGCGCAGAGCGAGAAGACCACGGTAATAGTCCACCAGCTCTTCCTGCTCTAAGGCGCGTGTCCAGTCAATTTTGTTGAGCTGCCACGACGATTTGAAGCTGTTTCCTTCGCCATGCTTCGTGCGCGCAAATTCCTCACCCGCCTGGAAAAACGGCATTCCCTTGCAGGTCATCACAATGCCCGCCGCCAGACGGTTCATCGAAAGCGTCCGCTCATCCATCTTGTCAAAATCCGGCTCCGCATCCTCCTTCCGCTTCGGATCGGACAGTTTTAATTTATCCCACAGTGTATAATTATCATGTGCCGACACATACGGAATCAGCTGGCTCGCATTGCGCGGCTCGTAGGCTCCTTTTCCGTCCATCCAGCCATCTGTCGCAGAAAGTATTCCTGCGGAAAGACGCTCTTTTCCATTGACATAGCCTCCCTCTGCGGCAATAAAAACGCTTCCCTTGATCGAATCTCTCGTATCGTCGCAGAACATGGAAATGCCATCCATCAGCCTTCCGATATTCTGTTTATCCGACGGAAAATATCCCTCCTGCATTGCGCTTGCCGCTGCTTTCCACGGTTCACCGTAAACCAGAATCTCCTCGCCGCGCGGCATCCGGTTCAGCGCTGTGCGGATCGCATTCATTGTCTCCGTATCGTGCAGTGCCATCAGATCGAAGCGGAATCCGTCGATGTGATACTCCTTCGCCCAGTAGCAAACCGAGCGCACCATAAAGCGGCGGAACATCTCCCGCTCACTCGCTGTCTCGTTTCCGCAGTCGGAACCATTGGAAATCGTGCCGTCCTCCCATTCACGATAATAATAGTAAGGAACTGTTTTCTGAAACGGCGAATCGAGATTGTACGTATGATTGTATACCACATCCATAATCACACCGATGCCGGCCTTATGCAGTGCCTGAACCATTTCCTTCATTTCCCGGATACGTACCTCCCCGTGGAACGGATCGGTTGCATAGGATCCCTCCGGCACATTGTACTGCACCGGGTCATATCCCCAGTTGAACGCTTCCGCATCGTCTTCCGGCACACTGCCGAAATCGAAAACAGGAAGCAGATGCACATGAGAAATGCCAAGCGATTTCAGGTAATCGAGCCCGGTCGCATGAATCCCGTCGCCGTTCAGCGTCGTGCCTTCTTCCGTAAACGCCAGAAACTTTCCACGGTGCTTATCCGAAATACCGGAATGCGGATCACTCGAAAAATCTTTCACATGAAGCTCATACACACAGCGGTCCTCCGGCCGGATTTCCGGCCTTTCATCCTGCTCCCAGCCTGCCGGGTCCGTCTCTGCAAGATTCACCACCATGCTCCGCTCCGAATCAATACCGGAAGCCACGCCGTACGGATCTGTCGTATCAAAGACACCATCCGAGTGCAGGATATGATACGTATAATACGTTCCATACCAGGCTCCCTGCATTGCACAGCTCCAGACACCCTTTTCGCCGCGTGTCATCGCAAGCGAAGCTATTTTTCGGTCCCCATTCTCCCGGCTGCTGCCGCGGGAAAACAGCTCCAGCGAAACCTCCATCGCTGTCGGCGCCCAGAGCTTCCATTCTGTCATAAACTGCTCATCCTTTTTCGGCATCTGCCAGTTTCCATCGCACTCCCCGCTCTTTTTTATCGAAACACCGAGGTCATCCCCTTCGTACGTAAAGTTTTCCACAAATTCTTCCGATTCAAAAAAGCTTTTCCACTCCGCCGGCGTTCTTTTCACCACTGCATTCATCTTCTTTCCCTCTATTTCTTTGTAAACTCGCAGAATCTCTCCGACACTCCACGCCTGCGCATAGCAGCCCTTCGACATCACCGGCGCCGCACCATCATAAATCTCCGCCAGATGAAACAGACATCCTTCCTGCATCCAGCTCGCAAGACGGTCCAGTCCGCGGCGCACTTCCTGTTTTCCCTCCTTCGGGAAATAGTTCAGCACCGCACGGAAATACGCCCCAAGCGGAAATCCCCAGACTGTCCCCTGATGATATGCCCTGTCACGCTCCGCCTGACTTCCGCCGATCCATGGATGAAATGCCGGATCCTCCATCTCCAATGACCGCAGTCCTGCTGTCGTATACAGCTTTTCTTTGACCGCCTGTAAGACCCGCTGCCCCTGCTTCTGACTCACCATCTGAAACGGAAGCGCCAGCACAAAGACCTGATTGCATCGGAACTGCTTCTCTTCATACGTGCCGTTCAGCACATCCTTCAGATATCCTTCCTCTTCCATCCAGAACTTTTCGAGGAAACTCTTCTTCACCTGCTCCGCAAGCTTCCCATACGCCGATCCATCCTTTCCGACAAACGGCGCCAGCTCTTCCAGAATCCTCAGACCATTATACCAGTACGCATTAATCTCCACCGGCTTCCCGTGACGCGGTGTCGGCAGCTCCTTGTCAATCCGCACATCCATCCACGTCACCTGTTCCAGACCGCCCCCGGCCATAATCAGCCCGTCACTGTCCATTTTAATATGGAAATCCGTTCCCTTCTGATACCAGAACACAATATCCTCCATCACCGGAAACGCCTCACGTACAAACTCCACATCTCCTGTCTCAAGGTAATACTCATACACCACATCCAGAAACAAAAGTGCCGCATCCACCGTATTATACATCGGAAGCGCATCCCCCTCCGGAAACAGGTTCGGCATCAGTCCTTCTTTTGTATATGCCATAAAAGTCCGAAGAATGCTCTTACACTCCTCATACTCCCCAATTGCCAACGTGCACCCCGGCAGCGAAATCATCGTATCCCGCCCCCAGTCCGCAAAATAAGGAAAACCAGCCATAATACTCTTCCCACCTGTCGATGCACGTTCCGTAATATACTGACTCGCACTCACCGCCAGCCGCTTTCCCACCGGATCAGAAATCCCGGACTTTTCCGCAATCATCTCCTGCCGCTTCTCTTCCTCTTCTATCCACAGCGCAATCCTTTCCTCATCCCACTTATCCACATCATCCGCGAGACTATACACAACAAAAAAGACCTGCTCCCTGCCGTCTCCCGTCATCTCAAACCGAATCCGGTGATTCACGACAGCACTTCCGATACCATCTCTTCCATCCCGTGCATCCTGCTCAAAAAACAAATCCCTCCAGATCCTCTCCTTCTCCATCTGAAGCTCCCCATTCGTTCCATAAGAAAGAATCACACCATTGCTCGCAATGCACTTCCGGTCCACCGCAAAATTCTGTCCCTCCTGCAGCTGCTCTCCCTTCGCAGCAAACCGCATCACCGGCCGAACCGAAAAACTTCCCTTCTTCCCACTTCTCACCCGATACCGAACAAGAACCGTATTCTCCCCCTGAACCATCCCAATCGTCTTCTCAATCTCAACACCCTTCACCCGGTAAAACCATACCGGCAGACTCCCCATCTCAAACCCTTCCAGAAACCGAAACCCCTCCGTATTCTGCGTCCGATTCACAAACTCCTGTGAAAACAGCTCCGTTTCCTCTCCATCCACCTCCAACGTCTCCCAGACATTCGAAATCAGATGCTCCCGCACCGTAGGCGCCTTCAATGCTCCCATCAACAGCGCCTGATCATTCCTCGCCGCATTCCCCATCACCGTCAGCGAACAATAACCTCCCAGTCCGTTTGTCAGCAAAAAACACTTCTTTTCTCCACTCCGAAAATCCATCCACTCCGACGCATTCAACCTAATCTTATCCATCTCTAAAAACCTCCAACATCTAATCATCTATCTTCAAAACCCAAATTTCCTCATAACAACCTCACGCCGATCTGCCTCCGGCAGATCCAGACCTCAGCCTCCCGTCCCTCGCAAACCTCTCGCATCGCCACAACAATCTCGCGCCGATCTGTCCCTCCGGGACAGATCCAGACCCCCTCCCGTCCCTCACAACGAAAATAAGGATCTCGCTTCAGGTTCCGCGGCTCCTGCCGCGCATCCGGGCGCATTGGCATCGGCGGAAGGTGAATCCTGTGCGCGCGGACGGCGGTGGGTGGGGGATGACGGACGGCCATCAGGGCCGGGAGTCAAGAGGCTCTGAGACGGGAAATCATCAGATTTCCTGTCGAATAGCCTCGGTTCCCCCGCACACCGCCGCCCACACGTCAGGCATTCGCCCGCCGATGCCACAGCGCCCGGATGCGCGGCAGGAGCCGCGGGACCTGAAGTGAGATCCGCCCCCATAACCAAAAGAGCAGCCAACTCCCCGTCGGCTGCTCCACACATCATCCCTTGACGGCCCCCGAAAGTCCGTCTGTATAATACCGCTGCATCACCACAAACAGTATCGCAATCGGCACCGAAATACAAACCGCGCCCGCCGCAAAACAAGTATACCAGCTGTCGATATACTCCTTCTCCAGCATCTTCCAAAGTCCCAGTGCCACCGTATAATATTTCGCATTCGCGCGGCAGATAACCTTCGCGAAAATAAAATCCAGCCATGGTCCTAAGAATGCACTTAAAACCGTGTACACAATAATCGGTTTACTAAGCGGAATCGTCACCTTCGTAAACACCTGGAATCTCGTCGCTCCATCCAGATAAGCCGCCTCATCCAGTGCCTTCGGAACCGTATCAAAAAATCCCTTTGCAAGCAGGAATCCCGCTCCGGAACCGCCCGAGTACACCAGAATCAATGCCACACGGATCATCGATCCCTCCGAAAGGCCAACTGCCTTTAAAATATAGTAGACAGCAACCATCGACATAAATGCCGGGAACAGACCTAAGATCATCGCGATGTTCATGTAAGTCTTACGGATTTTAAACCGCATTCTCGACATGCAGTAAGAAACCGAAAGCACAAATATTGTAGAAATCAGACAACTGAACACCGCAATGATAAATGTGTTCTTAAACATCTGCGGAAAGTCTAACACCTGCGTATCTGTAAACAGACGCACATAATTATGAAGCGTATATCCCTTTGGGAAAAAGCTGGTAACATAAGATCCCTTCTGTGTACTGAAGCTTAAGAGTGCAATCCACAGAACCGGAATCACCCACACAATCGCAAGCAGTGCCAGAACCACATGTACAATCACATCGGAAATCATTCCGCGCGCTTTCATGGAGTGTGTTTTTTTCTCTTTGTTATTCATTATTGGAATCCCTCCTCGTTCTTGTAAGAACCAGTATTCCGGTACGTGATCAGTGAAACTACCGCCAGAATGACAAAGGTAAGAATACCGACAACCGCACCAACGTTAAAGTACTGTAAGTCAACCGTCAGCTTGTACAGCCAGGTAACCAGAAGGTCCGTCTTTCCGGCGGTTGCTCCGACCGGAACCGGTGCTCCTGCAGTCAGCAGATAGATAACGTTGAAGTTGTTGATATTACCCGTAAACGTTGTAATCAGATACGGAGTCGTGACAAACAGCATATACGGCAGCGTAATTTTAAAGAAAATTGTCACAGGGCCTGCGCCGTCCACACGGGCTGCCTCGTAAAGCTCACCCGGAATGTTCTGTAAGATACCGGTAACCTGCATCATGGTAAACGGAATACCAACCCAGAGGTTGATGATAACAACCGTCGCTCTCGCCCAGGTCGCATTTGTCAGGAACGGAAGCGGACTGCTGATCAGCCCGGCCTGAATCAAAAGATTGTTGACCAGGCCGTTGTCCTTTAACATCGTACGCATCAGAAGAAGAGAAACGAACTGCGGAATTGCAGCGGAGAGCATAAAGCAGAATCTCCAGAATCCCTTGATGCGGGTCGTTTTACGGTTGATGACAATCGCAAGAATCATACCAAAAATATAGTTCAGGAAGGTAGCGAGCACAGCCCAGATCAGGGTCCATCCAAGAACAGACCAGAATGTCTTGCCGATCGAGTTGCCCATGCCAAGAACCGTACTGAAATTTTTCAGTCCAACCCAGTGAAAAATCGTCAGATGGTCGCCGACTTTACTGTAGCTGGTGAAAGCCATACAGATCATAAAGACCAGTGGAAGGATTGTGAAAATCACAATACCGAGAATCGGAAGTGTCAGCAGGGTCCAGTGCAGTCTTTTGTCAACGAGTGCTTCCAGATCCTCTTTGATGTTGTTGATATGTTTCCCTTCCTTTGCACGACACTCTACCTCATAAGCGCTCTTCATATTGACACGCCAGATCATAAAGAAGAGAACCGTAATAAAAATCGTTGCTACTCCGTAGAGCAGGAACAGAATTGTCATATCGCCGCCGGTATATTCATAAATACCCTTGGCCTCGTTCCACACCTCTTCCTGCGCACGGCCGCCCAAGGTGATGAGATGATAGAGATTGTTGATACCGCCTTCAATCATAAACAGGAGATACGCAATTTCTACTGCCAGAAATAAAATACCCTTTACGATCTGTTTGTGAGCCAGATTTCCCAGTCCCATGACAAACATGGAAAGTTTCGTGACCGCATCGCCCTTTGTGATGGCTTTTGTCACCGGATAGGGAGTCTCAAACTCTTTGGCGCGTTTTTTCAATGATGCCATAATCTATCCTTTCCGAAAGACAGGCATTGTCAATCCTGGTGTCTGACAATGCCTGTGGTTTCAATCCTGTTGATTTCCGAACACTTCAGTGCCTGTCTTGCTTACTCGACTGCAGAAGTATTCATGCTTGTGTTCAGTTTCTCTGTCATTTCTGCAGCGTTATCATGGGTAACTTCACCGTTGACCAGAGATTTACCAAAATTCTCTGCCGGAGTCCAGTAGTTGCTCATATTCTTAACGAACGGCTGGATGATAGAAGTATTGTTGAAGGTATCGTTCTGAGCAGTTACCAGTGCATCGTCTGTGATCTGGGAAAGCAGCTCTTCGTTACACGGAACTACGTTTCTCAGTTCATAGTGTGCTTTCTGAGCATCTGCGCTTCCGAGATATCTTGCAAGAGCAACTGCAACCTGCGGATATTCACAGTTCGGATTCACACCGATTGCTTTAGAACCGGAGAAGGATTTCATCTGTTTCTCCTCACCGTTGATGGTGATCGTCGGAAGCTGTACAACACCATAGTTGTCGCCGAGTGCCTCTTTGACTGCGGACGCATCCCAGGAACCGGAGAACATTGCTTTTACAGAACCGTCACGCAGACCGGAAAGACCGGATCCGTCTGCATCAGATACGAAGTTCGGATTGTTTACCAGGTCAACCAGGTAATCGGTTACTGCTTTTGCTTTATCGCCTTCGAAGTCAACGCCTGCTGCCTCGTCTGTTCCGTCCTCACCGAACAGCGTACAGCCGTTTGCTACGTAGAAGGAAGCAATGTACCAGGAGTTTGTAATCGGGAAGGAAATCTTGTCTTTTGCGATCATGGTATCCAGGTTTTTCACTTCATCCTCAGTGAATGCAGATTTATCATAGTACATAAACCAGGTGTTTGTGGTGAATGGTACACCGTAGATATCGCCGTCAACGGATACGGAATCTACAATTGCCTGAGAGTTGTTCTCTTTTACCTCCTCAACTGTCTGTCCGCCGAGTTTTGAAATTCCGTTTGCAGCGATCAGGGATGTCAGGTTGTCGTTTGCAAACATGTAAACATCTGCTGCTCCTTCAACGTCCTGTGTTACGGTATCTTTTGCATCGCTCTCTGCGCATACACCGTAATCAAAGGTAATGTGCCAGGATGGATGCTCCTCTGCAAACTGATTGCACATGGTCTGCAGCCACTCACCGCTGTCGCTTGCCTGATCCTCTGATGGAGACCATACGGTAAGGGTTGTGGTAATTTCCTCTTCCTCTGCTGCGTTGGAAGCAGATGCGCTTGTGCTTCCTGCCTCGGATGTGCTCTTGGAATCGTTTCCGGAAGCGGCATTTGAAGAACCGCTGTCGCTGTTTCCGCATCCTGCCAGCATGCCAACTGCAAGTGCTGCGGTCATCATAATAGATACTACTTTCTTTTTCATATTGAAAATCCTCCTTGTATGATTTTTCTTTCTGGAACGTCTGCTGTCATATCGCATTTGCTGCTTGGTATCTCTCGTTCTTGTTGATTTTATTATAGCAGTCGGCGGATTTTCCTGAAATATCAAGAATCTATGATCTATGTTGGATTTCTACGTTACATTTCTACACCAGTGCATATCCGAAAACTCATTTCCGCAAGCCGCAGGATTCTTTTCCGCAACCCAAAAAGAGACAGCGCACCGTTTTCCCGGTGCGTCCTGCCTCTTCTTCTGTTTTTTATTCTGCTTTTTTTTCTGTCTTCTGTTCTTCCTGTGAATTCAGGCTTTTCCTTTCCTGAATCATCTCCTGAATGATCTCATTTCCGCCTTCCTCCTGCCACTCTTTTACAAATTCGTTAAAAGCAGAAAGCTCAGACTCACCCCGGATAATTTTTAAAAAGGTCTCCGACTCCAGTTCTTTTAAGGTGTAACGATATGCTTCTGTGGTCTTCGTCCGGGTCGGATAAATCGTATTCACTCTTTGAATCTTTTCGTCGCTCAAAAGCGAGCAGGCTTTGATACGGGATAAATACGCGCTCCACTCCTCCGCACTCGCTGTTTTCGGGTTCTCCAGATAGGCGCGGCATACCTTTTCGAACGATCTTTCCAAAATCTCCAGCTCATCCTCCGATTTTTCCCCGTTCAGTGCCGCCTGCAGATTTTCGTAACAGATCGTCAGTGCCTGATTATAGTCGAGATTGATTGCTAAGGGGCGTGCCGTCGGATCGATATTTCCCGTATAATATTGCTGAAATTCTCCCCTTGGATCATCGTAGGAATAGCGCATATAATCAAACATCACCGACAGAATCTTCGGCACAATCTCCGGATATTCATACCCTTTTCGCACTACCACATAATTTCCGGTCAGCTTTTCGTTGCAGTATCGCACACTTCCATCCTTCCCGGTCCGAATCAGAAACGGCTGCCAGTCGGCCTCCGGATCCGTCTCATGACAGCGCCAGAGCGGGTTGTTCGGTGCCCACCACGGTGCGAAGAAAATGCCGCAGCGTCCCTGGGCAATGAGCTCGGCAATGTCATCCTGTGTGCGGATCAAAAAGTCCCGGTCAAGGACGCCCTCCTGGTACCAGTCGGCCAGCATGCCAAGTGCGTCTTTTACATTGGGCTGAACGGAACCATAAACCGGCATTCCTTCCGCATCCGTCAGCCATCTTCCCGGATATGCACCAAATGAGGCAAAAATAAGATTCATGCCGTATTCCGAAGAAATGCCCGTGCCGCCGTACAGAGTTGTGCTGACTGCAAGACCGATGTTACCCATCTCCTGGTTTGCCGGATTCTCCTCTGCAAACGTCAACGCAATATGTTTCACATCATCGATCGTTTCCGGTACGGAAAGTCCCAGTTTTTCCATCCAGTCCTTCCGCACCCATAGAAGATTCGGACCGTCCGAAATGTTGGTTTCCGGGAATGCCATCAGCTTTCCGTCAAAGGTACAGCCCTGCAGAATCTCCTCACCGTAGCTTGCATAAATATCCTTGATACGGTCGCTGGCACAATTTGCATAAACCTCTGTAAGATCGGCAAGCTGATCGTTTTTCTGCATGGCATTCATCGTTTTTTGATCCACAACCATGATATCGGCAATGTTTCCTGTTGCAATCATGGTAGAAATGCCAACGTTATAGGTATCACCGTAGTTTTCATAAACATCCTCGTTCTGTACATTAATGATTTCGCGGATCAGGCGTGTATAGGCATTGTCCTCATAGGTTTCTCCCTCCGGGAGATTGGAATTATTCACACCCGTCATTTTTGCCAGCGTGTACGTGATGGTTTCCGGGTAACGTCCGTACGGCGTTGTTTTCGCTTCCGTAAGAGCCGCAGCCTCATTTCCGGCAGCATCGGAAACAGAATCATTTCCTGCTGCGCCACTTTCTCCGCAGCCACCCAGAATCGTTCCCGCTGCCAGCAATACAGCGAGGCCTGCCGCAAGTTTTTTTTGCATCATGCCTGTACCTCCCTTTCCACGCCCGGAATCCGCACCGTCACTTTTGTTCCCTTTCCCGGCTCACTCTCAATCGAAAGACCATACGCTTCTCCGTATTCGAGCTGAATCCGGGAATTGACATTCCGCACACCGTAGCCGCTGCTCTTCTCCGTCAAAATTGTCTGTGCTTTCTCCTGTTCCATGCCAACGCCATTATCCGCCACGGAAAGCACCACACAGTCTCCGTCGCGCCGTCCGCTGATTGTGATCACGCCTGGCTCACTGCCGCGCCGCCGGTCAATTCCATGTGCAATCGCATTTTCGGCAAGCGGCTGCAGAATCAGGTTCAGTGTACGGTAATCCAGAATATCCTCCGCCACATCCATTTTGACCGTAAAACTGTAGTCGTGAAACATTTCCTGAATCTGCAGATACGAACGCACATTGTCGATCTCCTCGCGGATGGACATCGTATTTTTGCCTTTGTTCAGAGAAGTCCGGTAGTACCGCGAAAGCGCCAGCGTAGCCTTGCTGATATCATCCGAACCGATTTCCAATGCTTTCCAGTTGATCAGCGACAACGAATTATACAGAAAATGCGGGTTAATCTGCGCACGGAGCGCCGTCATTTCATACTGCTTCTGGCGGATGCGGCTCTCATAGACTTCCTGAATCAGCTGACGGATGCGTGACAGCATCTGATTAAAGCCACGCGTCAGATCACCGATTTCATCCCTTTCTGTAGAAACCAGTTCCACTTCCAGATTTCCTTCTTCTACCTCGGACATTGTCATTTTTATCTTTTCAAGGCGGTGCGCCATGTTTCCGGAGAATTTCATAATCACGACCGCAGAGAAAAGGACGCAGCCCGCCCACATCAGAAGAACTATCAGAAGAATCGGCTGCATCGGACTGATGATGCCTTTTTTCGGCAGATAGCACGCGGCATGCCATCCATTCTGCTCAATCTCCTTTTCCAGGAGAATGTAGTTCGCTGTATTCTGCTTCTCTTTTTTTTGTATCTTCTGAAAGTCTGAAAATTCCATCTGGTATTTCGCATTCCTGGTCATCTTCTGATTTTCATACAGCACTTCTTTGTCCTCATTGTAGACGAAAACACCGTAATCCTCATTGACTGCAAGCTCCATGGAGCCAAAAATCTTACTGTAGTCCATGGAAATGTATAAAAAACCGCCTTTTCCGTCATCAATCAGCGGCATAGACCGCACCATCGTCACCGTTCCCTGATCCATATCGGCATACCAGTGAACGTCATTGTCCGCCGGTGCTGTCCATTCATCATTTTCAATTTCCTGCGCCGGACGCAGATACGTGCCGTGCGGAATGACGAAATCACGCACATAGACCGTAGATTGTCGGATTTCCGGGTAAAAATAACTTAAGGAATCCATCATCGGATCAAACTCTTTCACCATGCGCTCGTATGCTTCGAAGCTGTTTTTGTCTTCTGCCTTTATAATCTGAACAATCGTCTGGTCGAATGCCAGATAGTCCGACATACTCTGGTGCAGCGCAAGCTCCGTATTCACATCGTCCACTGCCTGATCAAAGGTGGTCTGCAGATTTTTGATCTCACGCTCGACAAGTACACGGCGCATCTGGGTGTAAAACAGTGTGAACATCAGGCACATTGGGAAAAGTCCTGTGAGAACGTAAGCCACGATAAGTTTCCGGTGTACCTTCATATCTGAAAATGCTTTTTTTATTCTGCCGGCAAATGATGTCATCTTACTCCCCCTGATCCCGGTATTTCTGCGGGCTGATTCCAAAATATTCGCGGAAGCTCTGACAGAAATAGGACACATTCACAAAACCGCATTTTTCGCAGATTATACCGATTTTCTCATTTGTATTTTCAAGCATCTCCCGCGCACGCTCCATGCGGAAACCTTTTAAGTAGCGGCTCAGGTTTTCTCCTGTATTTTTCTTGAAAATGCTGCTCAGATAATTCGGTGTCATGCCAACCTCGCGCGCAAGCTGGTCAACACCCATGCCACTGTCAGAATAGTTCTCACAGATATACTGTTTAATCTGCTCGACTTCTCTGCGTTTCGCAACACCGCCGTCTGCGCGGAAGACCGTTTCGAGCCGGTCAATACCCATACGGACCGCTTGAATCACACCGGTCATGTTGCTGCTGTGATACAGGGCGTCGATCTCACGGTCCAGCTCCCGCTCATCTTTTCTCTCGAGATTGTCGTAAATCTCTTTCAATAAGTTGGAAAACATAAATTTGATGTAAATCTGAGAAAAAATCGTCTGGTGCTCATACTTTTCGCAGAACTGGTCAAAGTGTTCACGCAGGCTCTCCAGATCCTTCATGCGAATGTCCTGCTGGATCTGGCGGATCAGGATTTCAGCATCAATCTGCACCAGCACCTCGGACTGCTCCTCCTGAAAGGGAAGAAAAACATGGTTTCCCGTGTGATAAAAGCGACGCTCCATGAGCTGCTCCGTCTGTGCAAATGCATCGTAAAGCTCAACGTCCGGCGTGATCTCACCCGACACGGCCAGAAAGCATTCCTGGTCCCACATTTCACGAATATAATGGTACAGCTTCCGTCCGAACGCTTCCCAGCCGCCATCCGGCTCCTCGCTAAAAAACAGGATGGACTGCTGTGGGTTCAGGTTCAGATAGTGAAAGGGCATCTGCAAATCGCTCTGCATCTTTTCAATCTGTTCGCTGTTTACCTGTTCAAAATAGTTGTTGGCACACTCCAGCAGTACCATACGGCAAAAATCCCGGACAAAGCTCATATCGAGAAGCGTCTGTGTTTTCTCCTGCATTGCGCTGCGGCTCTGCCCATTGACCATCAGATACAGCAAATGTTCCCGCAGAAACTCCATACTTTCGTCCTTCCGTTTTTCCTCGCGCTCACTTTTTGCAAGCTTTTCCGTGATTTCACCAACCACCTTTTCAAATTCTTCCGGGTTGACCGGTTTTAAAATATAGGCGGAAACACCGTAGGAAATCGCCTTTTTTGCGTAGGAAAACTCATCATACCCACTGAAAATCACCGTTTCCGTCCCCGGATACTCCTCATGAATCCGGGAAAGAAGCTCAATTCCATCCATGAACGGCATATTGATGTCGGTCAGCAGTACGTCAATTTTCTCTTTTTCAAACACCTCCAGCGCTTCCTCTCCATTGGAGGCCTCCAGAATATTCTCCCGGATATTCATCCGCGAAAGCAGCATCCGAATGCCCTTTCGCTCTATCATTTCATCATCTACAATCAGATATGTGTACATGCATCGATCCTCTTTCTAAGCAGCCTGCCTAAAGCGGCGCATACTGGTTTTATTATACCATTCCCGCGGCAGAATTGCATAGCATTTACCGCTCAAAACCGTTACCGGAAACGCAAAACCAGAGCCGGTGAAAACATTCTCATCCGACTCTGGTTTTTCTATTACATGATTTCAGGACACCACTCATCCTGTCCCGAATCAGGCCTTCGTCCTCTCCCTTTTACTTCTGATATTCCTCAATTCTGCAAACATGTTCTTTTGTCTTTTTATTATAATTAATTCCTACCAGAAGCAAGTTTCCCTGATATTCTTCCAGACTTCTGCAATATTCTTTGTCCTTAATCTGCGCAAGCGCACCCTCTGCTGTTTTGTCCCATTTCAGTTCTACAACCAGCGCCGGTTTGTCCTGGTATCTTTTTCTTGGTACGAAAACAAGATCCGCAAACCCTTTTCCCCCAGGCAGTTCACGGTAAACCGTGTAAAAATTCCGTGCTGCATACAGCGCCAGTGAAATCGTATAGCTCAACGCATTTTCATCATTGTACTGAAGCTGTGACGTTTCAAAATGTGCCAGCCGAATTCCCTCTGCTACCTGTGTTTCCTGTTTTTCCCACACAGCCTGCAGAAGATCTGCGGAATTTTTCAGTGCCTTTGAAATATCTCCCCATTGGGAAACGGTTACCGCACTGGCATATTCTGACTGTACCTCGGCATTCGGAATAAAAACATATTTATTCTGTTCCTCATAACCAAGATATCCAAGATGAATCAGCAGTGTCAGCACATCATCCTCTGTCCGGAAAGTTGTCATATCATTCGTAAAACTGCCCGTGTTCACCGGAATCTTTTTCCCTGCCATCATCTGCAGTACGTCATCCCGCAGGCCGTCAAAATTCAGATCAATATACCACTGTAGTGCTTCAAATGTTTCTGTCTGATTCCAGTAATTGCCGATTTTCCGGAATCGCATGGCATTGACAACCGAACGCGGGCTGTAAACCGAACTTTCTCCCGGGAACGAATAGCCGTCATACCAGTTTTTAATTTCTGCCAGATCCATCTGATACCGGCCGCAGAGTTCTTCTACTTCCTGCTCCGTAAATCCTACATATTCTGCGAGCGGCCCTGGATCAAGCATTGTAAATTCATCAAACATATTCAGTGCAGAATGGGTTCCATATTTTTTGATCGGCAGAATACCCGTCAGATAGGCAAGTGCTACGTAAACCTTATCTTTCAGAAAATCCCGCAGGAAATCAAGATACTCTTCCTGTGCTTTTTTATCCTGCTGATATTCCCGGAAAACACAGTCCCATTCATCAATGATAATGACAAACGACTGTTTTGTTGCCGCATAAATATCCTGCAGCGATTCTACCAGATCCGTATCGTCAAAGTAGTCCACGTCCGGATAACTGTTTTTCAGTTCCCGCAGCAGCATTCTTCGAACACGGTCAATCACCTGGCCAATTTCCTTGCTCCGGCTCAGAAATTCCTGCATATTCAAAAAAATCGTAGGATATTGATTTAAGTGCTGTCCAAATACAGCATTTTGAGAAATTTTCAATCCAGAAAAAAGTTCTCTGGAATCGCATTCCTTCCCATAATAAGCCGTCAGCATATCCGCCGTCATAGATTTTCCAAAGCGCCGCGGACGGCTGACACAGACATATCTCTGCACAGTATTAATCACCTGATTGGTATACTCGATCAGCCCTGTTTTATCCACATAAATTTCGGACTGAACCGCTTTTGCAAATTTTTCATTTCCCGGATTCAGATAAACTCCCATATTCCACCTGCGCCTTTCTCTTTCTACCTCTATCATACGATATTCTTGCCTTAAGTTCAATTTAGCATAAGTTGAAAAATGCCAGAATGTTTTTAACTGAGGCAAAACATTCTGGCTGTTTTTTCTGGGATTGCTATGAGTCAATTAATTAATGAATAAAGAACGCGTCCTCTTCCTCGTCTTCCACAACCGGTGTCATCGGGTTATACTCGGTTTCCACCAATTTTTTCACCAGCTCGTGATCGAAGTTGCGGCGGATTTCACAGGTTCTGTCGAAAATCATGGTTGCTTCATCCCCTGGGGTGCATGCCGGCCAGTTCGGGAGGGATGGGGTTTCCGGACTTCCGTAGCGGGCAAAGTTGATCCAGGCGGTGGCCATACGCTCCTGCAGACGGTCTGTTTCGCCCGGGACATTGCATACGGCGATGCGGTCGATGTTATGGAATACGAACGGAATCTCGGCACAATGCCATGCGGCTTTTCCGCCATCGATCGGGAATTCATAGGTAAACTGATAGGAATAAGTCGGCGCTTCTGTAAACTCCGATTTCTGACGAATGAATTCGATCGTGTCCGGACGGAAGAACGTATCCACAGACCACAGATCCACAATTGTTTTGTCCGGATATGCTTTTTCAAAAAGAGAAATCAGCTCCGGCGTTGCATCACCATATTTTCTCGTCAGGAACGCAATCTGTTCCTCACGGTTCATCTCATGTTTTCCCGGCACAACCGGTCCAAAATCAAACTCACCGATGTTGGTTCCTGCCAGCACAGGAATCGTTTTAGCGTGATCCGTAAATCCGCACTTGATCGGATTTCCGCGGAACCAGCCATTCTCCATCGGTCCCTGTCCGATATAGCAGCCTTTCGCAGCAACCTCTGCCTCAACTTTATTGTACGCATTTGACAGCTCATAATACGGGATCGTCTCAAGCTTCTCCACCTCGGACTCGTCCAGATTCAGTTCTTTTAACAGAGCCTTCACAATCGCGGTGCCGTCTCCGTCCTCTTTCTGATAAACCTTTGCCTCATAAACACCGCTCTCGATGATACCCTTCTGGAACAGGCCGTCTGCTGCCGGCGTATTCATCAGCGTTGCCACCTTCATACCGCCGCCGGACTGACCGAAAATCGTAACATTCTCCGGGTCTCCGCCGAATGCCGCGATATTGTCATGTACCCACTGCAATGCAGCTACCATATCTGCGTTTCCTGCATTCGCAGAATTTTTGTATTTTTCGCCAAACGGCGAAAGATCGAGATAACCGAGGATATTCAGCCGATGGTTCACGGAAACAACAACGACATCACCGAACTCGCTTAAGTGATCCCCCTCATATGCCACATGCTCAATCGCAGAACCGGCGCTGAAGCCGCCGCCGTGGAGCCATACCATGACCGGCTTTTTCGCACCCGGATCAAGACTCTGTGTCCAGACATTCAGGTTCTGGCAATGCTCGTCCTGCGGCCAGTAACGATGCGGTACCAGCACCTCCATGTTCGGCTCATCCTGCTTTAAAAGCGGACATACATAGCCGTACGCCAGTGCATTTTTGATTCCTTTCCATGGTTTCACCGGCTGTGGCATCTGGAAACGGTCCGCCTCAGCGTAATGGATTCCATGAAACGCGTATGTCGTATTCAGGCGGAAGCCGCGTACCTTTCCCGCCTTTGTCTCTACTACCGGATCTGTTTTACTGCATACAAAATAATCTCCCATATTTCAGTTACCTTCTTTCTATCCTGTTCTGTGACGCGCAGTTTCCAAAAAACCACCGCAAAATCCCCCTGATCTTTCCGTTTTTGCACCGGTCTTTGAAGCATCTGTTGTTTTTGCATTTACGCATCTGCTCCTTATTATACCAGACAATTTTTTCAGAAACAATTCTTTTCACTTTTATTTTCGGCTGTTTATATCAATAAAGTCCGAAAATCGCGTCAAAAACTGATATTTCCATCACAACTTCAAAGTGCTACAATAAAAAAGAAGGTAAAATCAACGTAAAAAAGGGGACTACTATGACGAAAACAGTACAAAAGAGCAAAGCCCGCGATATGACCCAGGGCTCCATCTGGAAACAGCTTCTTCTCTTCTCGCTTCCGCTGATGGCCGGAAATCTCTTCCAGCAGCTTTACAACACCGTTGACAGCATCGTTGTCGGCAACTTTGTCGGCAAGGAAGCACTCGCCGCCGTCGGCTCCGTCGGTCCGATCATCAATTCTCTGATCGGCTTTTTCATGGGACTTTCCACCGGTGCCGGTGTCATTATCTCTCAGTATTATGGCGCAAAGGCGGATGAAAAGGTCAGCCGCACCGTCAGCACGACACTGGTGATGACATTTTTTCTCTCTATTGTCTTTACTATTCTCGGCATCTTCATTACACCGTACATGCTCCGCATGATGAGTACGCCGAACGACGTCATCCGTGAGTCGGCAACGTATCTTAAAATTTACTTTGGCGGTGTTGCCGGTCTGATGTTCTACAACATGGGCTCCGGCGTTCTCCGCGCTGTCGGCGATTCCCGTCATCCGCTGTATTTCCTGATTTTTTCCGCTGTTGTCAATACCGTGCTCGATCTTTTGTTTGTCGTTTCCTTCGGCATGGGAATCGAGGGTGTGGCGCTTGCAACCGTTATTGCACAGTGCCTTTCGGCGGTTCTGACGCTGTATGTGCTGACCACAACAGACGGCCCATACCGCATCTGTTGGAAAAAGCTCTGCATGGACTGGTCTTTGCTGTACCGCATCGTCTGCGTCGGACTGCCGGCAGCGATCCAGCAGATGGTGACTTCCGTTTCCAACGTTTTCGTGCAGTCCTATATCAATGTATTCGGCTCGGATGTTATGGCAGGCTGGAGTGCCTGCATGAAAATCGACCAGTTTATGATGCTGCCGATGATGAGTGTTGGTCTTGCTTCGACCACCTTCACCGGACAGAACGTCGGTGCCAGCTACATTGACCGTGCAAAGAAGGGTGCTACAACCGCATTCCTGCTTGCTGAGCTTGTAACCATTGTGATGATGATTCCTCTGCTGATTTTCGCTCCGCAAATGGTCTATCTGTTTAACCAGGAGGCAGCTGTGATTCGTTACGGAACCCTGTTCCTGTATCTCCTCTCCCCGTTCTACATTCTCTGCTGCGTCAACCAGGTTTATTCTAACGTCCTGCGTGGCGCAGGAGACACCAGAACACCAATGATCGTAATGCTCGGAAGCTTCGTCGTGTTCCGCCAGATTTACCTGTTTGTGATGTCTCATATATTTGATTCCATCATTCCGATTGCACTTGGTTATCCGGCGGGATGGCTGGTATGCAGTGTTCTGATTTATGCCTGCTATCGGAAATTCCGATGGGATAAAGGAATGCGGAAAAACTGAAGGATTCCTTTCCGGACATAAGCAAAAGGGGCTGTCGCACTAAGAAAATGAACGTAGTGCGACAGCCCCTTTTTTCGCATTATTTTTTCAGGAGTGCTGCTGAATGCTCTTTAATCAGAACAACTCTGCAATCGCCGCGATCTTCTCACAGTTTTCCGGCAGCGGACCATTGATTTTCGGTGACTGGCGCGTTGCCACGTAACAGCTTGCGATTCCGGCAGAGGCTGCACCGTGGCAGTCAGCGATGTCGTCATTTCCTGTCATCAGGCATTCTGCCGGATCGAGGTGATACTGCTTCAGCAGCATCTCATAAAACGCCGGATCCGGCTTTTTCACACCGGCATCCGATGAGAGCAGGATTCCGTCAAAGTATTTCGTAAGGCCGAGCAGGGAAATTTCCGGCGCGGTGAAAAGCGCCTGTGCGTTGGACAGCAGAAAAACCTTCTTTCCTGCGTCTTTTAAACGCTGCAGCATTTCCGGCACGCCGGGGAACAGTTTCAGTTCTTCTATCGAAATCGCACGGAACATTTTCGCCAGATCTGCAATTTCTTTTTCCGTTACCGAAACAGCTTGATCCTCAAACAGCTGCCGGAACACATCCGCAATGTCGATTTCCGGTACATGGCTGCCGCGGCATTCCATTTTAAGCGCAGCTTCCTGCTCTTTGATTTTTGTCTCATACGCCATCCGGAGTTCTTTCGGCTCATAGGCGGCCCCTTTCATGCCGAAGAACAGGCTCATTTTTTTCCAGAGATACGCTTTCTTTTCATTCGTATGTATATCTACCAGAGTTCCATATAAATCAAAAATATAATTCTGATACATCCTTCATCATCCTTTCTTACGGAAAGTTTTCCACACGACACGTATTCTACCAGACTTTTCTCCACAATTCCATGTCTTTTTTCCAGACTTCCTATCTTTTTTCTCCACCCGGGCTTTCCATCAGACCAGATCGTTGAAACCTGTTTTGTCTTGCTTTCTGTAAGAAAGAATCCTGCCAGGAGGGCTTTTTACTTTATCGGAAAATTCAACGAAGTTTCTGGTAACGCAAAAAATTCCCCTGTACAGATTTTGTCCGCAACAGGGGAATTCATTACATCTCACAGTTTCCTGCGAATTGTAATCTTTGATTTACTTTCTCGCATCCAGCATTTCTTTCACCAGACGAATATACTCCGGTGTCGTTCCGCAGCAGCCGCCGACAATGCCTGCACCCGCGTCTACCAGAATGTTCATATATTTTGCAAACGTCGGCGCATCCATGCTGTAGATTGCCTCACCGGTCGGCGTGATTTTCGGCAGGCCGGCATTCGGTTTTACGATAACCGGTACTCTTGCCACTTTTTTCATGGAATTTACGACTGCCTCAAGCTGATCCGGTCCGACCGAGCAGTTCAGTCCTACGGCGGATGCTCCCATTTCCTGCAGTGTCTCAACTGCTTCCACAGCGTTTCCGCCGAACAGGGCAGAACCGTCTGCTTCCAGCGTCAGAGAACACATAATCGGCAGATCGCAGACAGAAAGTGCAGCATCCATAAAGACACACGTTTCGTCTACGCTCAGCATCGTCTCCGCTACCAGAAGATCAACGCCCGCATTTGCTACCGCTGTTACCTGCTCTGTGTAGGATTCCAGCAGCTCTTCATAAGAGAGATCGCCTTTTGGCTGCAGCATTTTTCCCGGTGTGGAAAAATCTCCCGCGATCAGCGCACCCGTTCCGGCAAGCGCTTTTTTCGAGATATCCACCAGGCGTGCGTTCAGCTCCTCCACCTCGTTTTCTCTTCCATAATCCGCTAATTTCAATCTGTTTGCACCAAAGGTCGGCGCATAGACAATCTGGCTTCCCGCCTCCACGTAAGCCTTCTGTAAATTTGCCAGAATATCAGGGTGCTCCAGAACCCAAAGCTCTGTACTGACTCCTTTTGGCATTCCCGCTTTTGTCAGATTTGATCCGGTTGCGCCATCCAATAAAATGACACCTGCTCCGGCAAGCTGTTCAAATTCTTCTCTTGTCATTTTCTTTTCTCCATTCTGCCCGAGTTACCTGCAGCACATGTCCGCGTATACTGACAAATCCCGGCTGTTTTTTCTGAACCTGCCGCGCTTTTCGCGTCAAATTCATGTTCAGTATAGCATTGTATTGTTTTCCCGACAAGTAGAAAAGAGGTATCCGTTTTGGATACCCCTTCTCCTGTTTCCGTTCACGGATGTTCAGCAAACCCTGACATCCTTAATCATGATGCGCGTCTGAATGATGTGTCTCCGAATGATGTGTCCTGCCCGAGCTGTTCCCTCCACCGGATGTGGTATTTTTCGGTGACCCCGGAGACAAATTTGTTCCCTGATTCACACGGGTTGCTTTCTGTCCATTTTCCACCTGCGAGGATGCCGATACCGTTGAAACACCCGAATCGGAACTGTTTTCCGTTGCAGCATTTTTTCCACACGCAACGAAAGCCAGTACTGCTGTACCGACAAGTACGGAAATTACTGCCTTCTTCATTTCTCCACCTTCTTTCCTGGTACATCGTTTTCGCCTGAACATTAGAGCGTGTCTGAAAAATTATTTCCGCAATTTGCGAGATACACTCTGGTTGTAATTTCATTTTAAATGAACTTCTTACTATTGTCAATTTACTCTACAAATTCCCTATTATTTTCTTTTTTTTATTCAAAAATATTTTCAGACACAAACAGCAGCCGGATCCCTCTCCCGGATCCGGCTGCCGTTTGTCCTGTATCGTATGCTTTTATTCTGCAGTGCTTGAAGACGTTGAAGCAGTGCCTGTGCTGCTTGTCGATGTCGTTTCGGTACTGCCTGATGTCGTGCTGTCAGACGTTGTACTGTCGGTTGTGGTTCCATCTGTGGAATCTGTAGAAGCGCTGTCAACTGTCATCGTATACAGATCTGCGTCCGTTACTTCAAGTTTTTTCCAGTTGGATGCGACCTTGATATCGCTCTCCTTTACCCATCCATCCAATGTATCGTTGTACTTATCCGATTTGCGGTTGGAAATGATAGTCTGTCTTCTGGACTCGGTTTTGTCCTCGTCGAATGCTTTATCTACACGGATCACATAATATGCATCGTCGCCTTCGATGACACCGTCATAATACT
Source organism: Blautia sp. OM06-15AC (assembly GCF_003481425.1). Taxonomy (NCBI): domain Bacteria; kingdom Bacillati; phylum Bacillota; class Clostridia; order Lachnospirales; family Lachnospiraceae; genus Blautia; species Blautia sp. OM06-15AC. Next base: position 150,572 of record NZ_QULD01000004.1, read on the forward strand.
CGCCATCCTTCAGCTTTGCTGCTTCTTCCGCTACTTTATCTCCAAGAGAACAGGTATCGTCATCGTCTTTCTCCGATCCGGTTCCAAAGGATGTCTCGGAAGAGGTCAGATAAGAAACCTCAGAGGAGGAATCGCTGGCGGAACTGCTCGATGTGCTCGCGCTTGAAGCGTCGGATGCGCTTGTGTCGGAAGCATCGGAAGAAGAGCTGCTCTCATCGGAGCTGTCGGCAGAATCGGTGGAATCTGCGGTATTCTCCGCATTTAACTGATCGTTCAGCTCCTTGCGCAGATCGGTAAACGATGCGGTTGCCGGATCCTCAGACTCTTTTAAGAGATCCAGGAATCTCTGTGCGATTTCTTTCTTTGCCGCTTTTTCCTCGTCCGTCAAATCAATCGTTTTTCCATCGTCATCCTTCTCGGTTCCTGCTGTGGATACCGTGATGTAGCTGATGGAGGTCTGCTTTGCCTCTTCATCGGATACCTCGGTATCTACATCTGCGATGATCGGATCATAAATTCTGGTCTGAATAACATACAGCTCCAGTGCATCCTGGATGTCCTCAACGGTTGCGTGCAGCTTTTTCATCACATCGTCACCGTTCTTATCTGCGAATGCCTGTGCAGCCTCTTTCGCCTGCTGTTTTTCCTCGTCTGTCAGGGAAATTCCGTATTCCTCTGCGTGCTGCCGCATCAGAAGCTCTTTTTCGATCGTATCAAGAGACTGCTCCTTGAACGTTTCCCCGGTAGTCTTTCCATCGTCGCCTTCCTTGTCGTACATCTCAGACGGCATCTGCATTCCGTACATAGAGTACATCTTGGAATAATAATTGTACATGGTTGCCTGCTGATATCTCAGCATGAAATTTGCCTGTCCGAGTGTAATCGACTCGTCATTTACAGTAACTGCCGTTTTTGTTCCGTCCACATTGTCGGAACCGCAGCCGGTCAGTCCCATCGCTGCCATCGAAGCACTCAGCATAACGCAGACTGCTTTTGCTTTTAAATTTTTCATTACTTCCTCCTCATGCAGGACGAAATGTATGCTCAAAAAGAGTTTTTCTTTTTACACATTCGAATTTCCGGTCCTGCATCGATTTTTATAAACGCTTTTTCTATTATACCCTTTTTGCTGATACAGGGCAACTTTTTTCTTCCCTGTTCACGCCTTTTTCACACGATTTTGGGGGTATGCGAGTGTTTCACTCCTGCGTGATCTGCAGCAGATCTTCCACCAGTGCATGGCTCTTCTCCAGCAGATCGATCTTTTCCTTTGAATTTCTCCGCCGCGGCGTGTAGACAAACGCCAGCGACTCCATCTGGAATTTCAGTTCGTCTCGGTATTTCTGCAGCAGCTCCGGAATCCGCGCCACATCGATTTTTGCATGCTGCTGTAAGGTGACTCGTACCGAATCGCCCATCTGTTTCAGCTCCGTCACATACGCACAGTGCGCCAGCGCTTTCAGTTCTGCAACAGCCAGAAGATTCTGTACATTTTTCGGCGGTTCCCCGAAGCGGTCGGTCAGCTCCTCCGTCATGTCCTCATACTCTTCCTTATTTTCAATCGCCGCAATTCGCTTATAGGTGTCAAGCTTCAGAGACTCGTTGCTGATGTAGCTATCCGGAATATAGGCACTGACATTCAGATCAATCGTTGTCTCGAACGCCTCTGCCGGTGCGATGCCCTTCGCCTCCTGGACAGCCTCTGCGAGCATTTTACAGTAGAGATCGTATCCTACCGACTCCATATGGCCTGACTGCTCCGCGCCCAGCAGATTTCCAGCGCCGCGGATCTCAAGATCACGCATCGCAATTTTAAAGCCGCTTCCCATCTCCGTAAATTCACGGATCGCATGGAGACGCTTCTCCGCCACTTCCTTCAACATCTTGTTTCTGCGGTACATCAGAAATGCGTAGGAAGTCCGGTTCGACCGTCCGACGCGGCCGCGGAGCTGATAGAGCTGTGACAGTCCCATCTGGTCGGAATCATGGATAATCATGGTATTGACATTCGAAATATCGAGTCCTGTCTCAATGATCGTTGTTGACACGAGCACATCGATCTCTCCGTTGATAAAGCCGTACATGATCTTTTCCAGCTCACGCTCTTTCATCTGTCCGTGCGCAAAGCCTACATTTGCATCCGGCACGAGCTTCTGAATCGTGTTCGCCATATCCGCAATCGACTGGACACGGTTATAGACATAGTAAACCTGCCCACCCCGCGCCAGCTCACGGTTAATCGCCTCGCGGACCATTTCTTCATTGTATTCACAGACAAAGGTCTGGATCGGCTGACGATCCTGCGGTGCTTCCTCGAGCACACTCATATCGCGGATGCCGATCAGGCTCATGTGCATGGTACGTGGAATCGGCGTCGCCGTCAGTGTCAGAACATCCACATTTTTTTGTAGCTGCTTGATTTTTTCTTTATGCGTCACGCCGAACCGCTGCTCCTCATCGACAATCAGAAGGCCAAGATCTTTGAACTTCACATCTTTCGACAGAACGCGGTGTGTTCCGATGACAATGTCCACGAGTCCTTTTTTCAGATCCTCCAGCGTTTTTTTCTGCTCGGCCGGTGTGCGGAAACGGCACAGAAGATCAACGCGCACCGGGAAATCCTTCATGCGCTCGACAAATGTATTGTAATGCTGCTGTGCCAGAATGGTGGTCGGAACGAGGTAGACGACCTGTTTGCTCTCCTGCACTGCCTTAAACGCTGCACGGATCGCAACCTCGGTCTTGCCGTATCCGACATCGCCGCAGATCAGGCGGTCCATAATCTTTTTGCTCTCCATATCCGCCTTTGTCGCCTCAATCGCCGCAAGCTGATCGTCCGTTTCCTCAAACGGAAACAGTTCCTCAAATTCCTTCTGCCAGATCGTATCCTTTCCGAACGGATAGCCGGATGACGCCTGCCGCTCGGCATACAGCTTCACGAGATCCTGTGCAATATTTTTTACCGCATGGCGAACCCGTGTTTTCGTTTTATTCCATTCCTGACCGCCGATTTTATTCAGCTTCGGTACCTTTGCAGCTTCGCCGGACGCATACTTCTGCAGCGTATCGAACTGGGTGGCCAGCACATAGAGGTTCGATCCGCCCGCATACTCGATTTTCATGTAGTCACGCGTTACGCGGTCCATCTCAATTTTTTCGATACCGCGGTAAATACCAAGACCGTGGCTCTCATGCACGACATAGTCACCGATCGATAGATCCGCAAAATTCTGGATTTTCTGACCGGAATACTCCGATTTCTTCCGGTTTTTCTTCTTCTCTTTTCCAAAAATATCCGTCTCTGTAATCAGCACAAATTTCTGCATCGGATATTCAAAGCCTCTGCGGGCCGCGCCGTGGATCAGCATGACCTCGCCCGGTTTCAGAACACGCTCCTCATTCTCGCTGTAGAAGGCCGGAATCTCCTCATTCTGCAGGTCCTCTGCCAGATGCTGCGCCCGCGTCCGCGACGGACTCGCCAGTACAATACGGTAACCCGCTTTTTTCCAGGATTTCAGATCTTTTACCAGAAGCGGGAACTGATTGTTATACGAATTGACCGATTTCACCGTCACACTGAATTCGTCACGGATATTCCACTCGCCCTTCTGCGGCTCCATCAGCGATACGGCAACACAGCCGCGGCGGTTTAGTTTTGCCACAAGCTCCGCCGTACTGCACATCAGCTTCGCCTGTCCCGGCAGGAGGTATCCCTTTTCGAGACGGTGGCTCACGCTCTCCTGAAATTCTGCTTCCAGCGCATCGGCACACTCGATGATGCGGTTCGGCTCATCGAGGAAAATGCGGCTGTTCTCCGGCAGATACTCAAGAAACGAGACGGTCTCCGGATAAAAATAGTGAAGATACTGTTCGGCTCCCTGCAGAATTTCGCCTTCTCCGATCTGGTCGCAGATTTCTTCTGCTGCATGGCGGATCCTTGCCGCTTCCTCTGTCATCATTTTGTCGCGGAATTTTGTGCTTTGCGCTTTCGCCTCTTTTTTAATCGCTTTCACACCGCGCGCAATCGTATTCTCTGTTAAAATCAGCTCCGATGCCGGATAGATTATGATTTCCTCGAGGTTTTCAATCGACCGCTGGCTCTCCGCATCGAAGCTTCGGATGGAATCTATCTCATCGCCCCATAGCTCAATCCGGATCGGGTTCTGTTCCGTCAGCGGATAAATATCGAGAATGCCGCCGCGGACGGAAAACTGGCCGGTCGACTCCACCTGAAAGGTACTCTCATAGCCGAGCCGCACCAGCTCTTTTCTTATTTTATCCAGATCGAGTTCGCTGTCATTGCGCAGATGGATGCAATGTTTTTCGAACACGCCAAGAGGCAGAAGAAAGTCCATACATCCCCCTACACTGGTGATGATGGTAACTTCCTTCCGCTCAAGAAGTGCCTGGATCACCTGAAGCCGCTGCCGGATCAGCAGATTTCCGTGAATGTCTGCCTGATAGAAAATCAGGTCCTTCGCCGGATAATACAGCGTCTCCGCATCGTACAGCCGGTAATCCTCATATAATTCTTTTGCTTTTAATTCATTTTCCGCGATCAGAAGCCGCACCGGGGCATCCTCGGAGAGACCTGCGATCATATGGGCTTTCTGGCTTTCCAGACAGCCCGAGATCACCGTCACACCTGCGGTTCCTTTTTTCAGATCACGGAACAGCTCGTCAAAACGGGCAATTTCTTTGATCGGTTCTAATAACGCTTTCATTTTCCTTACTCTGCCGGGTTTGCAGATTTGCGGTTATACTCGTTCATGGCTGCGTCCACATCCCCGTTCAGCATCTGCTCGATTGCTTTTGCCGCATGCTCGATCGCCAGATTTACAAGGGGACGTTCGTCTTTCGTAAACGGACTTAACACGTAGTCCGCCAGATCCCAGTTTTTCGGTTTCTCACCGACGCCGACCTTCACACGCATAAAATGGTCGGTGCCAAGATTAGCGATGATGTTTTTGATGCCATTGTGGCCGCCCGCGCTTCCTTTTTTGCGGATACGGATCTGTCCCGGCGCCAGGCTGATATCATCGTAAACCACGATCAGCTCGCTCTCCGGATCCACTTTGTAATAGTTCACCAGCTCCCGCACGGACTCACCGCTCAGGTTCATATATGTCATCGGCTTTGCAACGATAACCTTCTGACCTGCGATCATGCCTTTTCCGAACAGAGCCTTGTGGCCTGTACCGGAGGAAGGGATCTGATATTCATCGATCAGATAATCGATGGTATCAAATCCGACATTGTGCTTCGTCCCTTCGTACTGGCGCGTTGGATTTCCCAGACCTACTATAATATACATAAATTCTCCTGTCATCAGACCATTTTCCGGCGCAGTTTTTGTTCACGTCACGGTCAAAACGGATATTCTCCATCCACTTCGCTACTTGCGCATAACCGAATAGCTGCTTCGCCGCACCGAAAAATGATATATTGTTTTTCCATCTGTCATAAAGAAAGAACACGAACAAAAGAGCAGCCTTTTTCCTGCTCTTTTATTCGCTGAAATGCTTCGGCAATGTTTAGTTAAAGTATACCAGTTCGCTCTCCGGTTTCTTGGCCGGTTTGATTTCTTTTGCATACAGAACCGGGCCTTCGCCATCGTAAACCTTCATATAGCCCCATTTTACCGTTGCAGTCACGTCAACCCAGGAACCCATTACGAGAGATTTGGCGCTTGCGCATTTGCAGACATAGCCGATAAAAGAAGTATCATCTGCACAGCAGGTCATTGCCATACGACCCGGAACAAAGAAATCGGCTCCGACATCCTTGCTCTTTAATACCATACCGCGGAAATGAACAGTCTTGCCCTCGTAACGCTCCGGGTTGTCGCCCATATCGACATACCAGATTCCGTAATCGGCGTCATCAATCTCGATCACATCGGCATCGGTATCAAACGGCATCTGATCCTCAAAAATGTTGTCAATTTCGCCTTCTTCGTTCTCAAACAGAACGTCGCACGCCTGGTTGACTACTTTGATGCTGCGGCGGAAGGATGGAAGCGGATCTTCCGGACGACAGCGGTTGAACATAACCATATCCGCATTTTTTGCCATCTCCATGAAAACAGATTTCATATTCTGCATATAAATCTGGAAGCAGCTTGCATCGACTGTCACAATCTCCTGTACAATGCCCCAGCCGCGCGGCAGCTCCATTTCTTCGAGTTTTTTTACACTCCAGAGCGGATTGTATTCCAGAATAATACGCTCCGGGCGATATTTACGGTTCAGTTTTTTCAGGTAATCCAGGGTAAACTGCTCTGGTCCTTCTACGATTTCCAGGACGGTGTTGTGTTTGAGCAGTTCTTTTTCGTCGTACTCTACTTCACCTTCTTCGGTTGTGATCAGAAGGGTCGGTCCGTCGATCTGGAAATAGTCCTGTGCTACGGTAAAATTGATAAAAGAGGTTTTTCCACTCTCCAGAAATCCTGTTATGAGATAAATCGGAATTTCTACTTCGTCTTCTTCGTACATTTTGTACCTCCGTTGTCTTTGACGTACTCCCGGAATCTTTCTGCACTTGCTTTTGCGGCTGAGATTCCGGACGTGCCTTTTGCTTTGTCTCTAAATCAAGAAAAAAGCTGCCACATCGGATTTTGTTTCTGATGCGGCAGCTTCACTACAGTTCACAGGTACCCTGCGGACCGTAATTTTCGCAGCTACTTTGTATTTTTACAGTCCGAACAGCTCTGCCAGCTTATCTTCTGCTAATTTGGAACCGATGACACAGATTCTTCCGGTGAATTCCGGTGCTCCGTCACGTACTTCGTACTCTTCCGGAACCATATCGAAATAGATCCACTGTCCATCGGCGCCTGCTACCATACCTTTGGCCCGAAGAACCATACCATAAGCGGTATCCTCGGAAAGTTTCTTTAAGATGCCTTCGATCTGCTCTTTGGTGAAGGTCTTCACAGTCTCCTGACCCCAGCTTGTGAAAACTTCGTCTGCGTGATGATGGTGATGATGATCATGACCGCAGCAGCACTCGTCATCGTGGTGATGATGATGCTCATGGTCGTGATCATGGCCGCAGCAGCACTCGTCATCATGGTCGTGGTGATGATGCTCATGCTCCTCGTCGTGATCGTGGCCGCAGCAGCACTCGCCGTCATGGTCGTGATGATGATGTTCATGTTCGTCCTCATCATGATCGTGATGATGGTGCTCATGCTCCTCATCGTGGTCATGGCCGCAGCAGCACTCGTCGTGGTCATGATGATGGTGATGATGCTCTTCCTCTTCTACCTGCGCAAGGTTGATGATGGCACCTTCCATCGTATCGAGTACTTTCTTACCACCCAGTACTTCAACCGGTGTGGTAATAATGTGTGCTTCCGGATTCAGCTCGCGGAGCATCTTTACTGCTGCCTCTACTTTTGCAGTGTCAGCCTTATCGGTACGGCTCAGGATGATGGTTCCTGCGCTCTTTACCTGATTCTCGAAGAATTCGCCGAAGTTTCTGAGATACATTTTGCATTTCATAACGTCGACTACGGTTGTTGCGGAATTCAGGGCTACGCCTGCTTCTTTTTCTACGCCGTCTACCGCTTTGATGACGTCGGAGAGTTTACCTACGCCGGACGGCTCGATGATGATGCGGTCCGGGTGATATTTGGTGATAACGTCTTTTAATGCTGCGCCGAAGTCTCCCACAAGAGAGCAGCAGATGCAGCCGGAGTTCATTTCACGGATTTCGATACCGGCATCTTTTAAGAAGCCTCCGTCGATTCCAATTTCACCGAATTCGTTCTCGATCAGGACAACCTGCTGGCCTTTCAGCGCGTCTCCGAGGAGTTTTTTGATCAGGGTTGTTTTTCCTGCGCCCAGGAAACCTGAAATAATGTCTATTCTTGTCATTGATTTAACCTCTTTATCTTGTTGATTCCGTTTATAGTTAGCTATAAAAGGGCCGAAGTTTATCCTCCGCCCCACACTCACGCCTATTATAGCAACCATAGAACAAAAAATCAAGGGGATTTCCCTTGCTTTTTCTGCATTTCACCATTATAATATATTACATGTCTTTTCTACTTTAACGCGTTGAATGGGCAAATCATTTTACCTATGAATGGGGGACTTTTTTTATGAGTGGAACGAAAGAAAAAAAACTCAATCTGCCACAGTCACTGCTTTTGCTGCTGCTGATCATCGTATCCGTCGCAGTCTGTATCCGCCTGAAAACCGGCGGTCCTATGATCGGCCTGTTTGCAAGCTGGATTTTTATCTATCTGTTTTGTAAAATTTTCGGTATTTCTTACGCCAAAATTGTTGCCGGCGCATACGATGCCATCCGTATGGTCGTCCCGACGCTCTGCCTTCTGATGACCATCGGTGTCATGATCGGCACCTGGCTGCAGAGTGGCACCATTGCCACCATCATTTCCTGGGGCTTAAAAATGATTAACCCGTCCTGGCTGCTGCCTCTGACGCTGCTGTTCTGCTCCATTTTGAGTATTGTAACCGGTACTTCCTATGGTTCCGTCGGAAGCGCAGGTGTTGCCATGATGGCGATCGGAAACGCCATGGGTATCCATCCTGGCATGGTAGCCGGTGCTGTCATCTGCGGTGCCATGTTCGGTGACAAATTAAGTCCTCTTTCCGATACCACAAACCTTGCTCCGGCCGTTGCAGATGCCAAACTTGGCGATCATATCCGCTCGATGCTCTGGACCACCCTTCCAACGTATGTAATTACCTTAATTCTTTTTACTATTCTCGGTTTCCAGCAGACCAGCGGAAGCTATACCGAGGGAAGCATTACCGTTTACATCGATGCTTTAAACGATGAATTCCAGCTCGGATGGATTACCATGATCCCTGCCATCCTGATTATTGTATTGCTCCTCTGCAAAGTAAATGCGATCTCTGCACTTGGTCTTTCCAGCTTCGCTGCCGGATTTGTTTCCTATTTTGTGCAGCACGATACTCTGCAGGGCATCATCCGCACAGCTTACAACGGTTACACAACCACAATCGAAGAACCGGTATTACAATCCATCTTAAACCGCGGCGGCATGGGAAGCATGCTCCAGTACGTAGCCATTATCTGCTTTGCTGTCGGCATGGGCGGCATGCTGGAAAAACTCGGTGTACTGGATCACATTCTTCAAGCGATTGTAAAGAGAATCAACAGCGATGGAAGTATGATCCTTGCAACGATGATTGTCGGTTACGTGACCAGCCTCATCAGCTGCTCCCAGCCGATGGCACACGTTCTGACCGGCCGTCTGATGGCACCTGTCTTTCAAGAGCGCAAGGTTGCACCGGAAATTCTTTCCCGCTGCCTCGAAGACTCCGGAACTATGGCTGGTCCTATGATTCCATGGCATGGCTACGGCGTATACATGGCCGGCACACTTGGTGTTGCATGGTCGGCATTTTTCCCGTACTTATTCCTGCTTTACCTGACCCCGGTTTTCAGTATTTTCTATGGATTTACCGGAATTTCCATTAAGCATCTTCCGGAAACCCAAAACAATGAATCAAAAGAAGAGAAATAAGGCAAAAGCAGAAATCGTAACAGAAAATCATAAACAGAAACAGAAACAAAAAAAGAAAAGGAAAAGAGAAAGAATGCAGACAAAACTTGTTCTTCTCGGAACCGGCACACCAAATGCGTGTCCGAATGCCAACGGACCTTCCTCCGCTGTCGTGGTCGGTGACCGTGCTTATCTGGTAGATTTTGGCCCTGGCGTTGTCCGCCAGGCCTCAGCCGCCTATTTTAACGGCGTGGATGCCCTGCGGCCGGATCTTCTGACCGTTGCGTTCTGTACGCATCTGCACACAGATCACACTGCCGGATATCCGGATCTGATTTTTACCCCGTGGGTGCTGGAGCGTCCGGTTCCGCTGAAAGTTTACGGACCAAAAGGCCTGCGGCATATGACCGATCATATCTTACAGGCCTATGAAACCGACATTGATTTCCGAATTCACGGTTTCGAAAAAGCAAACGAATCCGGCTACCGCGTTGAGGTAACAGAAATTGAATCCGGCATTATCTACCGGGATGACCTGGTTACGGTGGAGGCTTTTCCGGTCAGCCACGGAACACTGGAATGCTACGGCTATAAATTCACCACACCGGACCGCACGATCGTCATCACTGGCGATACCGCTCCGCTGGATCTCGTGGCAGAAAAATCGAAAGGCTGTGATATCCTGCTGCACGAAGTGGAATACGCCGCCGGAATCTCCTGCCGCGAACCAAAATGGCAGAAATACCACCGGGAAGTGCATACGTTAAGCACGGATCTTGCCGGTGTTGCAAAAAAGGCAAATCCGAAACTGCTCGTTACGTATCACCGGATTTACCATATGAATGTACAGGATAACCACAAAAACCTTGCCGCCGAGATGGCATGGCGCGATGCCGCGATTCTGGATGAAATCCGGGATGCAGGGTATGACGGATATGTCGTGAACGGAAAAGACCTGGATGTATTTTAAAATACGGGGCAGCGTACCAATTCTGGTTTACGAATTGGTACGCTGCCCCGTTCGTTTTGGGATGAGCCCGGAGACGCTTTCTATTTTCATTTACCCGACTGGCAGATTCTACCATACTCTGCGTTATTTCAGAACTGTTTTTTCTTTGACATTAACCTCCTCAGAACGTATAATCATAGTATTACAACTCTGGCAAAACAGCAGGATTTTCTGCTGTTTGTCGTTACAGGAACCTGATCCGCAGACGGCTTGCACAGTCTGCCTTTCGTTTGCGTTCCAGAAAGGATGTTTTATATGGCAGCTACTACTGCGAAACCCGTAAAAAGCGCCGGTAAAATTCCCGGCAGTACCTTGAAAATCATTGCGATGGTCTGTATGCTGATCGACCACACTGCAGCTGTACTTTTCGACCGAATCCTGATTTCCCGTGGTCTTCTGGATGCGGTGAACGCTTCGGACGGAGGCGCATCATTTCTCTCCACAGGAAACACAGCTGTGATTTATTACGCGGACATGATTATGCGTGCCATCGGACGAATCAGTTTTCCAATTTTCTGTTTTCTGTTAATTGAGGGATTTCTACATACACATGATGTGAAAAAGTATGCTCTGAATCTTGGTATTTTCGCACTGGTTTCAGAAGTTCCGTTTGACCTTGCATTTGCGGGAAAACCGTTTTATCTGAATTATCAGAATGTATTTTTCACTCTGTTTATCGGCCTTGTGATGATGATTTTCCTGCAGAAGATTGATGAAAAAACGCATCAGGACGGTACAAACTGGCGGGGAGCCAACTGGAAAGTTTCCATTGGAAAACTGCTGGTGATCGTAGCGGCATGCACTGTTGCTACACTGCTGAAAACCGATTACAGTGCGATGGGAATTCTGACGATTGTTCTGATGTATAACCTGCGTAACAATAAGATGTATTGTATTGGAATTGGCTGCGCCGTACTTACGCTGCTGAGCCTGAATGAAATCACCTGTTTTCTGGCGATGATCCCGGTGCATTTTTATAACGGAAAACGAGGATTGAATCTGAAGTATCCGTTTTATGCGTTTTATCCGGTGCATCTGCTGGTGCTGTTTGCGATTGCGGCGGTACTGGGGATGGCGGGGGTTGCGGTTGTTTAAAAAACGGACACCCGGAAGTGCACCTGCGCCGCCTGGGACTGTGCCCTGGGGCACAGTCCCAGACGACACAGACGCACTTCCGGGCTGACATTGAGGCGGGCGGTGGGGAGGTCTGGATTTGCTGCGCAAATCGGCGTGAGATTCTACTTAATATACTTCTTAACTTCCAACGGATACCCCAAAAGCTCTTCGCTGCGAATCACTTCAAAATTCTCCGGTTGAAAATCTTTGCGTAACGTCACAGTGTTCAGGCAATGATATCCCAATCTATGATAGAGTTTTATCGCTCCAAAATTTCGTGCAGCTACCTCAAGATAGACAGATTCAGAATACTTTTTTATCTCGGCTTCGACCAGCGCAATCGCATGACTTCCGTATCCGTTTCCCTGGTATTCCGGAAGTACGAAAAGATCTTCGATCCAGTCAACTTCCGCCCCGCGGCTTCCGAGATGCACAAATCCAATGGGGATCTCTTCTTTTAAGATAAAATAAAACACATGCCCTTTGTCTGTCCAGGCAGCAAGATTCTCCGCGGCCTCTTCGTCGGTTATAACATAATCACCATGAGCCAGCCAAAAGCCTCGAATCAGCTCTTTTGCAAGTTGTGCTTCGTTTTCATATTTCTGTAAAGCTATAATTTCATTCATTTTTTCATCTCCCTTGTTTGTTTAACCGAATCAAGTAAGTCCCAACCCCCTGCTTATTGCTTCGCGCAATGGAAGCAGGTGACTTGCTTGATTCGGTTAAACTATGATATACTCAAATCATCATGATACCAGGCTCAAAAAGCTAATGCAAGCTCGCTTGCAAGAGGATTTTTGAACTCTTGACCTGTCAAAAACATGACGAGGAGTGCAATGATATGAAAAAAGCGACAAATTTGATATCCTTTCTGATTTTAATGATGGTACTGGTCGGCTGTAGCAAAGAAACGGTCCATATCGACTTTCCTTTTGAAGTTGGAGATGTTGAAAATATCGAAATGTACCACTATGCGGGAGCACCGGTATCAGCAGAAAAGAAAATAGTCGTTGCAAAAACTGATATAACAGACTTGTATCATATGTTTGAAAACTTATCATTGACAGACAAACAAGTCGAGGAAATCACAGGCGCAGATGTGACCAGTTTTCGATTTAACCTTTCGGATGGGACAAACTACGAACTGGTTTATGTCTGCAATGGAGTCAAGAACGGAAAGCTGAAATCTTCCACGGGCAATTTTGAATACTTCACAAGTTCAGATATCGGCTCATATTGGTCAAATATGGATCTTGAATCAGTTCCAGTGAAAGAAAGTGAATTGCCGAAGTGGCATAACTGATTCAGCCTCGAAGGACTCCCTGTCATACGCGCTGGGGTGTTTTTATATATGATTCATCTCGTTTCCGTTTCTCATAAATCGCTTCCATCCATTCCAGCACATCCTCTTTGTTCTGCTGAAACGGTTCGCTGTGGCTCAGGAGAAAATACGGCGCACGCACGTTTTTCAGAACTCGGATTTCTGCCAGCAGGCGCTCGGCATTATAAACGGTCTGTCCGTTTTTCTGCGTCGCATATGCCGCATCCCCGAGAAAGCACCACGTCTCATCCACTTCCAATGCAAGCGATCCTTTGGCATGACTCGATGGAATCGGAAATAAATGTAACCGCACGTCACCGTCCTGAAACCACGTATCTTCTTCTATCACAGTTCCTGTTTTTGTATAACGAAACGTATTTTTCCCCTGGTAAACCGCTTCGCACGAAATCTCCGACAGATTCCCAATATGGTCGGGATGAAAATGGGATAAAATCACCCGAATTTTTTTTCCTGTCTGTTCTGACTTTTTCTGCAGAATTTCTGAAACCGCAGGATGATTTCCCACGTCATATACCCAGAAAAATGCATCACCCTCGATGATCACAACATTTGCCGAAAGTGGATGTTCTGTCGGTGTAAGATAGGAAATGTGATCGTTGATTGTCTGGATGTGCGGAATCTGTATCGGCTCTTTTCTTTCTTCTTTCATCAAATCAACACCTCTTTTCCTTCGAACACAAAACACAATGACCGACAGATTTAAGAAATCTCTTTCGTTCTCTGCCGGTCATGATATTAATGAAAATTAGTAGCTATCTTATTTTAGAAGCTGAACACCGCCACACCATACGCCGGAAGTGCATATGCAATCCGATATGGCTGGCCATCGCATTCTCCGTCTTTGGCGCGGTAGACCATCTGGCGTTTTTCGGTCGGGCCGCCGTATTTCATATCGGAGCTGTCGAGTATCAGGCGGTACTGTTTTTTGCGCGGTACGCCGCACATGTAGTCCGGTCTCTCGACTGGTGTGAAGTTGCAGACAAACAGCAGATTGTTCTTGCCTGTCGGTGACCAGCGGACGAAGCTGTAAATGCTGCGGTCGCCGTCGTTGGCATTGATCCACTGGAAGCCTTCGTAGCCGCAGTCGTTCGCGTAGAGTGCCGGGTACTTGCGGTACATTTTCAGCAGGTCACTGAAGAAGGTCTGCAGATGCTGATGCCCCTCATCTGCCAGCAGGAACCAGTCGATCTCGCGTTCCTCGCTCCACTCGCGGAGCTGTCCGAAATCCTGTCCCATGAACAGAAGTTTTTTGCCCGGGTGCCCGAACATGAAAGCATAGCCTACCATCAGGTTCTGGAATTTTTCCTTCAGATCGCCCGGCATTTTGTTGATCATCGAGCATTTCAAGTGGACAACCTCATCGTGCGAGAGCACCAGAATGTAGTTCTCGGAAAATGCATAGGTCATGCCGAAGGTCATCTTGTTATGGTTGTATTTGCGGAAGTATGGATCGAGCTTCATGTAATCGAGGAAGTCATGCATCCATCCCATGTTCCATTTGTAGGAGAAATGCAGGCCGCCGTCCTCTACGCTTCCCGTTACCTTCGGCCACGTTGTGGACTCCTCGGCAATCATGATGACACCTTTGTTTCGTCCGCGCACCAGGGTATTCAGGTGTTTGAAGAACTCGACGGCTTCGAGATTTTCATTTCCGCCGTTCTTGTTCGGCACCCACTGGCCCGGCTCTTTTCCGTAGTCGAGATACAGCATCGAAGCAACAGCATCGACACGGAGACCGTCTACGTGGTACTCTTCTACCCAGTAAAGCGCATTTGCCAGCATAAAGTTTTTCACTTCATTTTTGCCGTAATCAAAGATCTTCGTTCCCCACTCCGGGTGCTCGCCCTTTCTCGGGTCGGCGTACTCATACAGCGGCTGGCCATCAAAATCAGCAAGGCCGTGCGCATCTTTCGGGAAGTGTGCCGGTACCCAGTCCAGAATAACACCGATTTTATTTTTATGCAGATAATCAACAAGATATTTAAACTCTTTCGGTGTTCCGTAGCGGGAGGTCGGTGCGTAATAGCCCGTTACCTGATAGCCCCAGGAACCGTCAAACGGATGCTCTGCAATTCCCATCAGCTCTACGTGGGTATAGCCCATTTTTTTTACGTAATCGGCAAGCGAATGTGCGAACTGAACGTAATTGTAAAATCCGTCCGGGTTGGATTCGGACCACGGATGTTTCATCCAGGAGCCCGGGTGCACTTCGTAGATAGAGAGCGCGGATTTCTGAACGTCAAATTTTTTGCGGTTCGTCAGCCATTCGCTGTCACCCCAGCGGTAGCCTTCGATTTCCGCTACTTTTGACGCGGTACCCGGCCGTTTTTCGGATGCAAATGCGTATGGATCTGCTTTGTACAGTTCTCTTCCGTCCGGTGTGCGGATGTAATATTTATACATCATTCCCTCGGTCACGCCCGGAACGAACACTTCATAAACGCCGTCCTCGCCGACTTTCCGCATCACATTGGCATGGGCATCCCAGCCGTTGAATTCGCCGATGACAGATACTTCCGCCGCATGCGGAGCCCATACGGTGAACCAGGCTCCTACTTTGCCGTCTTTTTTGTCCAGGTGCGCACCCATTTTCCGGAAAATATCGTAATGGGTTGCCTGACCAAACAAATACTGATCCAGTTCAGAAAATCTTGGCTGATAGCCCACCGGTTTTTTTGGCGCTTTTCTGGTTTTTGCTGTTGTTTTTGCAGTTTCCTTCATAGAAAAAATCCCCTTTATGATTCTTTTTCAATCAGAACACAGCCGCACGGAGGTACTTCAACAAAAAGTTTTCCATTTTCCGGAGAAATGGCTTCTCCGGTTACCGCGTTTTTCCATGTTCCGTCGCAAGATGCAGGAATCCAGACTCCCGCACTCTGGTTTTCATCATTATTTACTGCTGTGATCAGAGCGTCTGTCTCATCCAGGCGTGCAAAGGCATACTGGCGGTTGGTCAGCATGAGTTCGCGGTATCTTCCCGTTCGTGCTGCAGGATGTTTTTTTCTGACGTCTGATAATGTTTTGATCCATGCCGGAAGTTTTTCTGCCGGCGGATTTTTCTCCAGTTCTTCCAGATTCAGCGCCGGACGCAGCGGATCGTCGTTTCCGCTTTCTTTTCTTCCCTCGATGCCGAATTCCGATCCGTAATAGATGGACGGGATGCCCGGCAGGAAGTACAGCAGCGCATAAATTGGAATCATGTTTTCTTTTACGTTCAGCTTGCTGGCCAGACGGTCTACGTCGTGGTTGTCAACGAAGCTGTACAGTTTCTTTCCTTTGTAAATGCCGCCGTTTTCGTCAAATTCGCGGCGGATCGTATGTGCAATTTCGAAGTAGTTATGATCGTTATGTCCCGAATAAAGTCCTTTGTGAAGCTCGTAGTTTGTGACACTGTGCAGCAGATGCTGGCCGTCTCCGATGTAGCGCGCATAGTCGCCGTGGATGACTTCGCCCATCAGCCAGAAGTCCTGTTTTTTGGCGGATGTGCGTGCGCGCATCTGCTCCATGAAGCCGAAATCCAGGCAGTCGGCGCAGTCGAGACGGATGCCGTCGATGTCGAATTCGTCGATCCAGAAGTCGATGACATCAAGGAGATAGTCGCGGACCTGCTGGTTCTGGAGATTCAGGTTGACGAGTTCGAAGCAGTTTCTCCATGCTTCGTAGGAGAATCCGTCGTTATAGCAGGTGTTTCCGCCGAACCAGATTCCTTTGTACCATCCGCAGTACGGGGACTGTTCTCTTTTTTCCTGAATGTCGCGGAAGGCAAAGAATTCGCGGCCGGTGTGGTTGAAGACACCGTCTACGACGACTTTGATGCCGAGTTCGTGGGCTTTTTTTACGTATGCGGCAAAGTCCGCGTTGTCGCCTAAGCGGCGGTCTACCTGTTTGTAATCTTTTGTGTCGTATCCATGTGTGGTTGATTCAAACAAGGGGCCGATATAGATTGCGGTACAACCGAGATCTGCGATGTGCGGAAGCCACTGTTCCAGTGTGGAAAAGCGGTGTACGGTTTCTTCCGATTCATTTTTCCTCGGCGCACCGGTCAGTCCGATCGGATAGATGTGATAAAATTCTGCCTCTTCATACCATGGTGCCATTTTGTTTGTCCTCCTTGTTTTTGGGTTATGAGTAAATTCCATACATGAACTGGTGTACCAGACGGTAGACTTCTTCGTCCCGGACGACGAGGTTGGAAAGATCGGATTGATCTCCTGCTGTCATCATCAGGTAGTGCATCAGGATTCCGGAGAAGCCTACGGCGAATTGTTCCTGACGGCCGTTCATGTTGCCGAGTTCGGCGCTGGCGTTGTCGAAGACGTCGACGCACAGGTGATAGAACCGGTCAATCATGGGGTATACGGTGCGGAAGCCTTCGCTTTTTCTTCCGGAATAGAACAGTGCCATCATCAGCATATGGAATTTCGGGTCTTCGGAGGCTCCGTTGAAGAAGGCACGCGCGATGCGGTACAGTTTTTCGGGGATGTTTTTCCCGGTTTCGGAGGCTTCGATGAGTTTTTGTTCCATGGGCTGAAAGTGCTCGTTTAGCAGGGCTTCGAGGAGGCCTTGTTTGCTGCCGAAGTAATAGTACAGGGTTGGTTTGGATACTCCGGCGGAGTCTACGATCTGCTGAACACCGACGGCGTCGTACCCGCTTTCGTAGAAGAGGGTCAGAGCTGAGTTCATGATTAGCTGACGATTGTCCATTTTGAATCCTCTTTGTTGCGGAAGGGACGCTCTCTGGAGTTCGCCTGACCGCGGTGTGTTTGGGTGGTTGTTTGTTACGTGTGAGTTGGCATTTGTTTTGGTTTAAAATGCTTTTGTTGATTTTGTATTTAAGAAGTCTGCTTTTGTGTGTGATGGTCGAATTGCGTGAGTTTTTGGCAATTTTGACGAATTTTGTTGGATTTTGCAGGTTTCTTATGTGTGTTTCTGTTATCATTATACCAATCGGTATATAAAAAGTCAATGCGAAATATATAATGGATGAAAATAGATGCATAGAAAAAGAACCGGCGGGGAAATCTTTAGTTTAGTTCTCAGATTTCTCTGTCGGTTCTTTTCTTATTTTCCGATACTGTTTTTATACGAACTGAACCTCACATGACTAAAGTCACGTGCTTCAGACCGCTTTAGGCGGCAGACAAAATATCGGCGGATACGCCTGTTTCTTAGATCTTGCGCGGATACGCGCTTCTTCCATGCCGGATACGGCAGGTCTCCACATAACAGGTAGTCCACGGTATATCTGCCTGTGTTTATGCTGCTTTTCGCAGTTCCATTTCTGAAATTAAGTCTCTCAAATCCGCATAAACACATGAGGTTCTACTCTTTACTGCAGGAACTTTTGCCTCCAGCAAAGACCTTTCCGTTTCCGGTAAGGGTTTTAAAATTTCACGAATAAAATATCTTGCTCCAATATTGTACGATGCAGATAGTCCTCCTTCTGCATTTTTTTGCATTTTCTCTTTTTGTTCTCCAATTGCTGTTTTCCTTCAGATGCCGTATAATGGAAACAGCATTTTTCAAATTCAAATTAAGGAGAACGTAAACTGATGATACGATTTAATAATGACTACAATCACGGTGCGCACCCGGAGATTCTGGAGGCGCTGGGGGCTATTAATGGGAACAGTTATGGTGGATATGGGGAGGATGAATGGTGTGAGAAGGCTGCGGAGCTGATTCGGGAGAAGATTCGTTGTGCGGATGCGGCGGTTCATTTTTTTCCGGGGGCGACGCAGGCGAATTTTATTGTGACGGCGGCAGCGCTTTCGCCGGTGCAGAGTGTGATTGCGGCGGATACCGGACATATTAACTGCCATGAGGCGGCTTCGATTGAAAATACCGGGCATAAGATTCTGGAGCTGCCGAATACGGATGGTAAAATTTCGGCGGAACAGATTGCGGCGTGTGCGGCGGCTTATTATGAAGGCGGTGAGCCGGAGTATCTGACGGAGCCGAAGATGGTATATCTTTCATTTCCGACTGAGCAGGGAACGCTGTATTCGCTGCAGGAGCTG
This sequence comes from Blautia sp. OM06-15AC, assembly GCF_003481425.1. Lineage (NCBI taxonomy): Bacteria > Bacillati > Bacillota > Clostridia > Lachnospirales > Lachnospiraceae > Blautia > Blautia sp. OM06-15AC. The sequence goes on from NZ_QULD01000004.1 coordinate 169,561, forward strand.
ACGAAGATTCACGAGGTCTGCCGGAAGTATGATATGTATCTGTTTGTGGACGGGGCACGGCTTGGATACGGGCTTGGATCAGAGAAGAATGATGTTTCTCTCGAGGATCTCGCTGCTCTCACAGATGTTTTCTATTTCGGCGGAACGAAATGCGGTGCGCTGTTTGGTGAGGCCGTTGTGCTTACAGCTGACTCGCTGAAAAAGCGGTTCAAAGCCTACATGAAACAGAACGGCGCTGTCCTCGCAAAGGGATGGCTGCTCGGACTGCAGTTCCACTGCCTGCTGGGGCATGATCTTTATTTCACTGCGACACGCCGCGCCGATGAACTTGCCATGAAACTCCGCAAAGCATTTGCGGCGCAGGGGATTCCATTCTGGGTGGAGAGTTTTACGAATCAGCAGTTTGTGATTCTCACCGATGTGCAGAAGGAAACTCTGGAAAAACGCTATATTTTCGAGCCAATGGGGAAATCCGCGGACGGCGGAAATATTGCGCGGTTCTGCACCAGCTGGGCAACGACGGAAGAGGAAGTGCAGACACTGATTGATGACCTCAAAGCTTTATAATTTTTGTCCAAAACGGCATTCTACAAACACCGGCGATCTCTAAATCTGCTTTGCAAATTCAAAGAAAAAGCTGTACCGGTGTGCCACGAAAATGCAGATTTTGCCTTGTTTTACTCCGAGAAAGGAATCTTTATGTCTCATAAAATTGGTATTACCGCCTGCTCCAACCCCATGCATCCTTCCTTTTCCGCCGATCTGGCGCGTCTCTGTCAGATTCTGCGGGAGCTGGGCTTCGATCCTGTTTTAAGCCCCTGCCTCTACGACAACGGTTCCAGCTTTTCCGGCACGGGCGCGGAGCGGGCGGATGCGTTGATGAACCTTTACTGTGACCCAGAAATCACGGATATTTTTGATGTTTCCGGCGGCGATATGGCGAATGAAATTCTGCCGTATCTGGATTTTTCTGTCATCGCCGCCTCCGGCAAGCGCTTCTGGGGATACAGTGATCTCACGACGATTGTCAATGCTGTCACGACTGCGACTGGAAATGAGTCGATGCTGTATCAGGTTCGAAATCTGCTGTACGACCACAGCGCCGAACAGATCACTCTGTTCCAAAACGCTTTTTCCGGGCAGTCTCCCAGCCTCTTCGACCTCCCTTGCACATTTCTGCAGGGCGATCACATGGAAGGTGTGATGATCGGCGGAAATATCCGCTGTTTTCTGAAGCTCGCCGGAACGGATTTTCAGCCGGATTTCCGCGGAAAAATCCTGCTCCTCGAAGCCATGGGCGGCGGCGTTCCGCAGATGGTTACGTTTCTGTCCCAGCTGAAAATGATGCATGCCTTTGAACAGATCAATGGTATTCTCCTCGGAACATTTTCCCAGATGGAACGCGACCAGCTGACGCCGGATATGCCGCAGCTTGTCCGCCAGGCGGCCGGACCGGATCTCCCGATTGCAAGGACTCCGTATATCGGCCACGGCACGGATGCACATGCCGCCGTGATCGGCAAATTTTATCAGATTTCTTCTGACTGATATACATCCGCGTAGCGCACGCCGAACTCCTCTGCGTCTGCATGGCGTTCCATATAGATATCAATGTGGCCGTACGGCGTGCCGCGGTCCTCGACCGTATAAATTTTTCCGCCGATATTCAGCTTCGTTCCAAACGGCAGAACGCCGGTTGCAATGGTCCGGCCCTGCACCGGCATTTTTCCGGATGCGGTCGGGCCGCCCGCCCAGCGGCCACAGCAGACGGCGCAGTTGCAGTAAGCGGTCAGTTTAAAATTGCCGAGATATTTTCCCGAAGCGCTTTCCAACCGATCACCTGCGGTACTGTTTTCTGCACTTGTATTCTGCACATTTTCTGCTCCCGCCTTCTGTTTTCCACCATTCCCGTTTTCTGTTGTCTGGTTATCCACAGAGTTTCCTTCTTTTCTCCCATTATCCACATCTCCCGTTTCTATTTTGCTCTCACGCATTTCCTTCGAAATCACCCGCACAGCAAATTCTGTCGATTTCTCATAGTTAAAATCTGAAATCAGAATCCCCGTCGCCTCGCTTCCAGCGTGGATTACTTTTCCATCACCGAGATAAATCATGACATGGTAAATAAACCCGCTCTCCCGCTGGTAAAACAGCAGATCACCAGGCTTTGCCTCCTGCACCGGAATGCGTGTTCCAGCTTTCGCCTGCTGGCGTGAGGTTCTCGGAAGGGTATACCCGAAATTAGCAAAAATCTGCTGGGCAAAGCCGGAACAGTCGCAGCCGTTTGTAAGACTCGTCCCGCCCCAGACGTACGGATTTCCCAGGAATTTTTTCGCGTACTGCAGGACCTCGCCGCGCGCTTCGTCAGAAGAAAGAAGTGTTCTCGTCGTTGCATATGTATAGGTGTACGCCTTATTATTCCATGGCTTCACCCACATTTCCGCCATGGGAAAACTTTCCTCCTGCCAACGGTTTACCTCTTTTTCAGCCTCTTCTCCGCGCAGGAGATACCGCGCGCAGACAAATCCACGGACATCGCCGGATTCCACATAAACCCAGTCAGAATCCGCATCCGCTAAAATATAACAGAGGCTTCCCTTCGGCAGGATTCCGACGATTTTCTGATTTGTGCCTTTTCCTTCGCGGACGTGAAGCCAGGAATTCACATCGGCGATAGCATATGTTTTTTCAACCGTATGAAACAGCCACGGCATACGGGAAATCGTGACTTTTTCAGCTTCTGCCGCCTGCCACTCACTGTAGCTTTCCCGCGTGCGCTCAGCTTCCTGCTCTGCCGAAAAGACGGGTTCAGCCTCGGCGGCTGGCGGTTCCGCAGACTGTGATAAGTCAGAATCCGAAGAGACTTCTGCCGTCTTGTCCCCACCAGTTGCATCATCACTTCCTGCAGATCCGTTTTCTTCCTCCGGCGGTTCCATCTGCTCCCCATCTCCGCCGCCGATTTCTTCCTGCCCCGGCCATGGATCGTTGGAAATATCTTCCCCTTCGCCCGGCCACGATCCATCCATTTCACTGTTTCCCGGTGTTTCCGGCATGTCTCCCTGATCTCCCGGTTCTGGATTTTCCGGCTCCTCTGGCTCTGTCTCGCCTGCCTCTCCCGGTTCTGCATTTTCCGGCCCCTCTGGCTCTGTCTCGCCCGTTTTTCCCGGTTCCGTCATTCCTGCATTCTCTCTGCCGTCAGGCTCCTGCGGTTCCGGTTCCTCCGGGACTGTCTCATCTTCTTTTCCCTCGGATCCACTTTCCTCTTCCATCTCATCATTCTGCGTACCTTCCGGTTCTGTCACCTCTTCCGCTTCCGCAGGTGCCTCCTCCGCCGCATCTTCCTCCACGCAAAAAGAAGCAGCCCCAACGGCTGCTTCCCCTGCAATCTCAATTCCAATCTGTCCCGGATCGGCCGTTTCCTCTTCTGCTGCATAAACGGCTGTCGGGTTTCCCAGTGTCACTGCGAGCGCACCGATCATCGCGGCGCGCACCAGCTCGGCGCATTTGTCGCCCATCATTGTTTTATCAACCATTTTCGCTTTCTCCTATTCAATTTGTCCGGCCAGACGGAATTGATCCGAACAAATAAAACAGAAGAAACACCTCTGGTATCGCTTCCTATTCCTCTGCTCGAAACAGTCTGACCGCATTTTTTTCTGTCGTCTCAATGACTTCTTCTTCCGAAATTCCCTTGAGTTCTGCGATCTCCTGCACAACGTACGGCAGATACAGAGATGAATTTCGTTTTCCCCGGTACGGAACCGGTGCCAGATACGGACTGTCTGTTTCCAGCAGAATGCGCTCCATCGGAGCCATCTGAACCACTTCTTTGATCTTCTTCGCATTTTTGAACGTCACCACGCCGCCAATGCCAAGATAAAATCCCATTTTCAGGTATTCCTCTGCCATCTCCACAGAGTAGGAAAAACAATGAATGACGCCGCCGATCTCCTCCGATTTTTCCTCTTTCATGACGCGGAGCGTATCGGCCGCCGCCTCCCTGCTGTGAATAATCATCGGAAGTTTTTCTTCCCGAGCAAGCGCAATCTGACGGCGGAACCAGTATTCCTGCTTCTCGTGATTCTCCTTGTCCCAGTAATAGTCAAGGCCAATCTCACCGACCGCGACCGCCTTTTCCATGCGGCAGAGTTCCCGCATCCGCGCCATCACGTCCTCGTTCAGATCGCCCACCTCATCCGGGTGAAGGCCGAACGCGCCGTAGATGAACGGATACGCTTCCATCAGTTTTCTTGTATTTTCCAGTGATTCCAGATTTGCCGAGACATTGATGATACGCCCGATTCCGTTTTCCTGCATCGAGGAAAGCAGCTCTGCGCGGTCTTCATCAAATTTCTCATCGTCATAATGTGCATGTGTTTCAAATATCATATCCGAATTTCTCCTTAAAAAAACGAAACAGAAACGGAAGAAAGCTCTGCATAGCCTTCCCCTGTTTCCGTTTCCACGTTTATCCATCCTATCGTTCGTTGTTTTCGTAAAAGTAAAGTGCGCCGCTGCGCCTGTGCTTATTATAACGCATTCATTTTTCCCGCGTCAACCAGGAAACGAAAAAAAGTCACTCTTCAACATGATCACCGCCGCGCCGCAATCTCATCCAACAGGCAGCCCGCCACTTCGTCTTTTCCCATGAGCGGAAGCTCCTTGATGCCGTCCTTCGTGATCAGCGTCACCACATTCGTCGCCACACCGAAGCCGGCACCCTCTGTCTTCAAATTGTTTGCCGCGATCATGTCCAGATGCTTCTTCTCCAGCTTTGCACGCGAGTTTTCCACCATGTTCTCGGTTTCCATCGAGAAGCCGCATACAAACAACCCCGGATGACGGTTCTTTTCCACCCATCCCAGAATATCGTCGGTGCGCTCCAGCGGAATGCTCATGTCACCGTCCTTCTTTTTGATTTTCTGATCCGCCACCGTCACAGGCCGGTAATCAGCAACCGCGGCCGCCTTAATCAGAATATCCGTCTCCGGCAATGTCTCCCGCACCGCCTCCAGCATGTCCTTCGCCGTCGTCACCGGTCGCATCGCAACGCCTGGAACCGGGGCTAATGAAACCGGGCCGGAAATCAGCGTCACCTGCGCGCCGCGGAGCATCGCCTCCCGCGCTATCGCGTATCCCATGCGGCCGCTGCTGTGGTTCGTCAGATACCGCACCGGATCGAGGGATTCCTGCGTCGGGCCTGCAGTCACGGTGACACGCACACCAGCGAGCGTCTTTTCGCGGGCAAGCTCCATCGCGATATAATCGAGCAGCACCTCCGGGTCCGGCAGTTTTCCTTTTCCGACGTCCTTGCACGCCAGCATTCCCACGGTCGGCTCGATGATGCCGAAACCGTATTTTTTCAGCGTCGCCAGATTATCCTGCGTAATCGGATTTTCCAGCATTGCCGTATTCATCGCCGGAGAGACCAGCTTTTTGCACTTCGCTGCGAGCACCACCGTTGTCAGCATATCATCTGCAATGCCGTGTGCCATTTTTGCAATCACATTGGCGGTAGCCGGGGCAATCATAATCAGATCCGCCGCTTTTGCCAGCGAAATATGCGTCACCTCATATTTAAAATCACGCGCAAACGTATCGACCACGCAGCGGTTGTTGGTCAGCGTCTCGAACGTCAGCGGGGTGATGAACTGCGTCGCGTTTTCGGTCATGATGACATGCACGTCTGCTCCGGCTTTCCGAAGACCGCTCGCCACATTTGCCATTTTATAGGCGGCAATTCCGCCTGTCACACCAAGTACAACACATTTTCCGTCAAGATTTTCCATTGTAACTCCGTTCTGCTGCCTCGAAGCAGCTTTTTTCCTATGATAGTTTTAAGTATAGCAGACAGAAAAACAGATTACAACCAATCCTGTTTGCCATTGATGCAAAAAGGCTTTATAATAAAAGTACAAAAGAACTCTACTTTTAAAATAATCGCGAGGTATTTTTATGATTTTAGCCATTGATATCGGGAACACAACCGTTACGCTCGGCGGCGTCCGGATCGCACCGCAGCAAGCGTATTCCCTCGAATTCACAGCCCGGATTGACATCAACCACACCTGGTCTGCCAGCCAGTATGAATCTGCGATCGAGCAGCTTTTTGAAGACAAGAATCTTTCCCCGTCCGACTTTCGGGGCGTCATCATTTCCAGCGTTGTTCCGTCGGTTCTGACGCTTCTGCAGGAATGTGTCCGTAATCTGTTCGGCACAGAACCGCTGCTCGTCACATCCGAAAGTGATCTCGGCATGACATTTTCCATCCCGGAACCGGAAAAAGTAGGCCGCGACCGCCTCGTTGATGCAGCCTGGGCCGCCGCACATTATCCGCTGCCGGTCATCACCGTGGATCTTGGAACAGCGACGACCTTCAATGTCATCCGGGAAAACAGCGTCTTCTGCGGCGGCGCCATCGCACCGGGACTCGATATGGGACTTGGCGCCCTCTCCGAGCGGACCGCCCAGCTCCCGCGGCTCGACCTCCAGATCCCGAAACGCATCATTGGCAGAAACACCGAAGAATGCATTCTCTCCGGCACCATCGTCGGCATGGCCGCGATGCTCGACGGAATGGTCCAGCGCATCGAAGCCGAACTCGGCTCCCCCGCCACCCTCATCCTCACCGGCGGCGCGGCACGCTTCGTCGAACCGCTCGTTTTACATCCTCATATCTATGACCCGAACCTTCTGCTGAAAGGGCTGGCGTTCCTGTGTGAGCGGAATTGTGCAAATTAAAATCGTACTTCCAAATATTCATCAAACTTTTTCATTCTGCATGACGTTAAAAAGCGTGTCTGTTCTCCAGGCACGCTTTTCTCTATTTTTCTATGGAATCGTAACCCTTCTTTGTGTTGCCTCTCCGCTTTTCAGTTTTTCCTGATTCTCCTCTTTCAGTTTTAAAATACACGGGCGAATGCTTTCATCATACGTTTCTGTTGTCTGAAGTACATGACCATTGTATACAATCACATCATCGGAATACAGAAATACAAGCGCCATCTGATTCATCTCATGATCGTAGATCAGAACATACCAGTTATAATCATACAAAATCCTCTCTGTCATGTTGAATACCTGTTTTGGCTTCTGGCAGGAAATTTTTTCTCCGTAAATGGTCGAGAGAATTTCGTCCATCTCCTCCGGACGATCCTCGCGCGTGATCGCAAAGGACATTCCGGCTCCGGTGTCTTCCGGGATATAAAGATAAATCATCTCGGCTTTGTCCGTATCAAAGGTTTCGATTTCCTGCAGCAGTTCCTGATCCGATTTTTCTGAGATGAAATCTGCTGCCGTCAGGAAAACATCTGTCGTACCCCGCTCAGGACCAATGGGATTTTCTTTCTGTGTATACACCGCCGTCATTCTTTTTACCAGACATCCTGCAATCACGCAAAGGATCACTCCAGCTAACACAGTGATTTTTCTCTTTTTCATACGTTTCAAGGAAATCACCTCTCTTCCAAAACAGACATTCCGGGAACCTTCCAAAAGTTGAATTTTCTCTTTTCAGTATATCATGAATTTTTCCGGGACACACTCTTTTCCTTCTCCCTATGCACGGAAAAACTCCCGGCACTGCCGGGAGTTTATGACTTTCTTATTTCATAGTAACTATTCAGAACCCCATCTCGATTCCGCTTGCGCTGCATCTCGATGTTGCTTCTCGCCATATGAAATTCCAGAAAACCGTTCATTCATGCAAGCATGATTCACGATTTTCTTCCATTTCGCATGGCTCTGAATAGTTACATTTCATATTACTTTTTCACCTGCTCATATACCAGTCCCGGATAAGCTTCGAGGCTGACACCGTTTTTTTCAAACATTGGAAATGCTTCTGCGCCGGATGCGCATACGGCGGTTGCCATGCTTGCCTGTTCGGTGTAGTTCTCCCAGTTGTCGGTGGTAAGGCCAGGCTGGTATGCTTCCCAGGCGGTTTCGTATTCGGTGCTCTTATCGGAAGGAATCGCATCTTTCAGGCTCTCGCCGGACCAGACGGCAAGCTGATCTGCTTTTTTGTAAGTGTATTCCGGGAGCTGATCGTCGCCCAGCGACTGGTACAGTTCGTAGCGGGTAATGGAGTCTTTGGAACTTCCGTAGGATTTTTCCATTTCTTTTTTCACGGTATCCATATCGGCATCATCCGGGTAGGTGATGTCTACTTCGCACAATACCGGTTTTCCCGTCGCTCCGGTCTGATCGAGGTTGATAAACTGAAACATGACTCTGGAAGTTTTCTCGCCGAAAACAGTGGCTTCTGTATCTACTGCGATCGCGGCTGCACTTTCGGTCTCAGAGAAAATTTCCACCTGATCCCGATCTAAATTCCAGTCGGCAAGCACTTCATCCACTGTTTTTCCCCATCCGGTATCCGGCGGCGTAATTTCCTTGCTGCTCTCTTTCGCTCCCTGACATCCAGTCAGCAACAGAGCGCATATTGCAAAAATACCTGCTAATTTTTTATTCATACACCTGCATCTCCTTTCCGTTTTGTTATTTTTTTCACATACTTTTTTTGTTAGCCCTATACTACCATATATTCTTCTGAAAATCTATGACGTTTGGTGAAAATTTTCTTACATTTTTCTTATGCATTCGATTTAAATCAAAGAAAAAGCAACAACATCCCTTATAGAAATTCTCTACCGCTATTAAAAAACGCTCCCCCAGTATCTATAACGCAAGGGGAGCGTCTATTTTCAATTAGTTCGCTTGTTCTGATAATCGAGTTTTGCTTAAGCTCTCTCCCAGCGGCCTCCCGGGGCTGAAGATATAACACAATAAGCAATATTCAAACTTGAGGTTCCAGCTTTAATATACGAACGACAGGACCGTCCACACTCTAAAGTCGAATATGTAATCATCTGCGTATTATTTGGAGTATAGTGATATGGGGTTCCTCCAGCAGGATTTGAAATTGTTTTTGTAATATCATCATACTGGAATCCCACCTCTGGTGAATATTTGGATGTCTGCATTAAACTACTTGCTTTCATAGAGGTTCCGTAGTTCAGTGTTGTTTCAAACCAATTAATTCGTACCTTTAATGCCTGACGGTCATTTGTCACGGATACTTTCATGGTTGCATAAATGCTGTACTGGCTAAGCTGCCCCGTATTGCTTACAATATCAGTGATTGCTACTCTTTGCTGATGCTCGTCTACAATCAACAAACCCGTTGAAATAATATCCTGCTCGCTGCCATTTTCATCCACTACCTGTGTGATTGACAAATAATCATCCGGCTTTGCATCAATGGCGCGGGTCTTCATCTGTTTTTCCTGATATTGTTCAATTGCAACCTTAATTACGTCACTTTCATTCGTGATGTGATTGTTTAAAACCTCTTCATACACTCTGTTTTTTAATTCTGCATTTGTTTCTGCTTTTACTGTTGTAGCAAATACACTAGTCATCACCAAAGCTAACATACAGAAGCCGATTGCTGTTAACGCATTTTTCAATCTTTCTTGCATAAATAACTCCCTCTCTTTCGATTTGCAAAATTAATCACTGCTATTAATTCTCTTCTGCATTGGACTTTTCTCCTTCCTTCATTTTGCCTGTTAGCCTAGGCTCATTTAAAGCCTGGATTCAGTTTTTCACATTTCTTTACTTAAAAGCCCAAAAAGTTTATGATGTTAAATGAAAATAAAAAAACCATCTAACATCATAAACTTTTTATTTTTTTTCATATATTTTATAGATATATTATTTTACTTAACGAAAGCGAGATCTTCTATGAAAAAAACATTCAAAAAATTATTACTTATCTTCCTAATATTTTCTCATATAACTATTACTATTCCTGCACCCAAATTTCCACCATTTTCAACAACTTCAGCTCCACTCCCTCCAAATGATAATGATCATTAATTTAACAAATTTCTTTCCTCTACATAATTTTTCATTACCTTGTAATCTGCATCCATTTTATACAGCTTGAGCAGATTCAAGTTTTGTTTAAAATATTTTTTACATACTTCTTTTCCTTCTTCTTCCATAATGCACGCCTGAATCATCAAGCAATATCCTAAAGATGCACCCTTGCCTGCATACAGCATCTGCTGAACAGCTTTTTGACATGTGCACATAGCCTCCTTAAAATATTTTAATTCATCCAGTGCTCTTGCATAATTCGCTATATTCATATTCCAATCTAACATATGAAATACTGGCTTTATACAGCTATCACTATATCTGTCGTCTATAAAGTGATAGATTTCCAACGCCATTTGATAATCTTTTTTCCCCCAATAAATAAGTGCTATTTCTGTCAAAACACTGATTTCCTGGCGATTCAATACATATTCTGTTCTATATACATCTTCAAATTTCAATGTTATCTCTAACAATGCTTTTAGTTGCTGTACAAGTTCTTCTGAATTGCCTAGATGTTTATGATATTTTAATTGTATTTTTCCAACTTCTACATACTGTTTGTTTTCTGGCTCACTACGATCTATCTTACTTTCAATCTCAAAAAGTATTTTTTCCGCTTTCTCATATTCTTTACGATGCATATATTTTGAAAATTCTATTTTTAATTCTAATATTTCATATTCTTCTACCTGAATTCCTGTCTCAATTCTTTTTCCATTTCTATCCATTTTTTCCATAATTTGCCAAAGCTTTTCACTTCGCGGCTGCTGATTTCCGTTTTCTATCCGCGCCAGTGTCTCCTGTGTGCAAATATCCTCACTTAACGATTCTTGTGTGAGTTTGGATGCTCTTCTCGTTCTTCGAATTAATTCGGCATCCACCTCAAAATTCCGAATTACATGTTCAAACAAACGATAATTCTCAAACGACACATTATAATCATGTTCTACCTCTAATATGCATTTTTGTTCCTGACGTAATATTTCAATAAAATCCGCATTTGACTGTTCTTTCTCTAAAATTCGTATATACTGACTTAAAATTTCCGGCATATAAAGTAGCTTTCCTTCGTCTCTTAACGCTTCCAGCGCTTCTTCTGTTCTCATTTTTATATATGTAGTATTTTCACCCTCTTCTATCACTTTACTTATTAAAAGTGCTGCGTACGGAATTATTTTTACTCGTTCTGTCTTTTCAAAATTTTTTCGGAAAATTTCTTCTACTAACGCTTTAATTTCATCTTTGGCTCGTTTTTGTTCTGTTTCTTGACAGACTTCCCACCTAAAAAGAAGTAATTTATATTCCTCAGCACTTAAAACTCCCGTCTTTCTTTGGTTTTCTGCCTCCGGCATTGTTTGTAGAATTGCCGTTTCCAGATGCTCACAAACCAGTTCTACCGATTCTCCGCGCAGCCACGCAATCTGCGCACGTTCCTGTTCTATGAATTGTCGATGCAATGGTTCTTTTGCCCGTTTGTTCTTTTCATATTCATCCAGATATTGTTCTGCTTCTTCCCATTTTCTTTGACATATTTTTTGTTGAACTTCCTGTCGTAATTCATAAATTTTATAAACATCCATCGGCAATATATAAGTAAGTCGCTCTACTGATTTTCCTAATCGCCCCATAATTCGATCAATCAGGAAAAAATCTATTTCCTGCTGATCCGCTTCAATTCTTGCATATTTCGACAAAGAAGAAATTCCCATGCATAATTGTTTTTGGCGTATTCCTTCTTTTTCTCGTAGTTTCCACAGTAGCTGTCCAATTCCTTGCATTTGTTTCATTTTTTCTCAATAAGTCCTCTTTTATATGTTATATTTTTTGACTTTTATTATATCTCGTTCTTCTACATATTTACTAATCAATTCTTTGCTAACTTGAACTAAATCTGGCGTACGTACTCCTTCTCTCTTAACGTCCACAACAACTGCCCGATTTTTTTGTCTATTTCATAATTTTCTCGTAATACTTTTGGTTACATTTTGATTTATTTTGACAAAACTACAAATATTATCATTCCTTCTATTATAAATTCTCATTTCTTGCAACAACAAGAGAAATTATATACATATTTGTGTGCTTTTCTTTGTACAAAACAACGTATTTCATTTTTTTTCAATAAAAGTGTAATTTTTCATTCTTTTAAACGTATAAGATTATCTTAGGCGTAAAAAAGGCCCCAGCGTAAACCGAAGCCTTCCTTTGCTCTGCAACTATGCCCTCTTTTTTTCCGAATCATCACACCAATTTCATAATTTCCCTTTTCCCATTTATTTTTTCATCTCTTCTATGTTTTTTTGTCCTCACTTTCACTGAGACTTTTCTATGTTCTAGCAAAACCTTTGCTTTTAATACCCTTCTCGGCTCTCAGATTCCTCATACACTTCCACCGTACCGGAATGATTTCCCATCATAGGACGGTAAATGTACTGCCGCACGTTGATGTCTACCTTCGCTGCCTTATCATCTGCGGAAATGTAAATTCCAGCCTCTGTGTTGTCATCGTCTACCGTGTAGGTATCTCCTGTTCCAAAATAGGAAAGATCGCCGTCCTCTTTCTGCTTCTGTGTTTCTTCTGGCAATTTATCTCTTGTTGTTGTGTTCACGTACCTTTTAGTAAGTTCATATTACGCCTAAATTATCTGAAAATCTATGATTTTATTTAAAATTCTTCTTACATTTTTCTTTATATAAAAGACTTCTTTCCATACGCCAAGGCAGGTTGGATTTTCATGCATCTTCTCTCTTACTTTTTCTTCTAACTACCACTCCCAATACTATGATCGCTGCTAAAACTCCCCCCTCCGTCATCAACATACGATACATCATTTTATGCTGATATTTCCCCGGCTGTGCCGCTACATCAAGAACCGAGCTAGTTCCTCCGAGGGAATTTTCCAGCTCTATGTAAGTGGAATCTGCAACAGCGGCTACAACCGACGGATAGCTGTATGCCGGAAATGCCGTCTGCTTCACAAACATATCATTCGTATTATTTTCCGCCCGTGAACTGTCGGTAAGACAGCCTGCCGCATCTTCGCGTCCCGGGATCAGATATTCTACACTTTTTTCATTCATTGCAATCCAGATCGGAAAACGGATGGGATCTGCTCCACCGACCAGATGAAACTGATAATCTTCCCACGCAACGTCTGGATTTGCAGCAAGCGAAGTCTTTAACTGCTCGATATAGGTAGGTGTATTGTCATTTTCATACCCTCGAGTGCCGCTGATGTGCCACGCATCGCCCGGCTTTCCATCCTCTCCATCAGCTCTCACTGCGCACGCCTCATACAAATGACCATAAGCTTTGATCGGAACAATCCAGATATAATCACTCTCTTCCAGTGCCGTTTCGACTTCCGAAACAGAAAGCAGCTCGGAAGTAAAAAGCGGCGTGTCAATATACTCTTTCAGCGCATTGTCGAAATCAATATCATCGACCGTCACCCCTTCTGAAAACGGGTCGTAAACAGGCCCGCCATTCGTAGAAGACACAATTTCATCTGCAAGCGCCACAATTTTTTCATAGTCTCCGGAATCCGGCAATGTTTCGAATGTTGATGCAGAAACACTCATTGCTGATACTGCAACAGCACCAACCAGTCCCCAAAATATTCCCAATTTTCTTTTCATGCAACGCCCTCCTTTCCCTTTTCATCTCTTCCCTTTTTTCTTTATTATATCTGATCCCGCTTTTCCCAGACAATGCAGCACTTTTCCTATATTTTCCTTTTCTTTTTTGTTACTATTTTAATTGCAACTTGTTATCTTCTTCAAATGATTACCAGTTCCAACACGCAAAAACAGAGGCTCACCTCCTCATTGGAAATGGCCTCTGCTTTTTTTCATTTTTCTTCTTACATCGGAACTTTTTCCACCAGATCTTCTACCTTGCATACTAACACCCGTGCAATCTTCAACAACGTTTCTGTCTGCGCCTTGTTAATGTCTTTTCTTCGCTGTTCGTACTGCTGAATAGTACGAACTGAAACACCTGATTGCTGTGCCAGTTCACTCTGACTTAAATTTGCAAAGGTACGCAATTCTTTCAGGTTCGTCTCCGGTTTTGCTTCACGATATAATTCATTCATTTTGTCCACAAACTGGCGTATATCCATTTCATGGTATGGTGTGTAAAGCATTCGTACTTCAGTTACAGGGATGGCCTGATTTATTTCCGCAAAGGATAAACTAGTACTCCACTGATAATAGGCCAGTGCCCAGCCGATCCAGTATTCAGGGCTTCGATTGTAGGAATATGAAGGTGTTTGTTTCGGATGTGGTTTTCCAGTTTCCCTTAATACTTCATATGCAATCTCAACTCCCGATCTTCCAGCCACTATAGAGCAGTCACCTCTTTCAAACCGCGATGCTGTATTACTCATGCAAAACCACTGCCATGCCGTTTCCAATGGATATTTTAAATTATTCACCATATAATCCAGCATGCAGGCAAGATTTTTTTGAGCAACAGAAAGATATAATTTATCGTAAGCATAGATCATCTGGTTTCATCTCCTCATCCAAACTTTTTTCAAAACAAAGCAAAAAGAACTTTTGACATTTTCACAAAAGCGTGATACTATGATATTGAAAAAGAGTGCTACCGGTAGACGGTTAGTCCGATATAGTTTGCAAAAATAACCGCAACGTTTGTCAGACTGTATGGCGGTTATTTTTGTGTCTTATTGTTATCCTTGCCAAGCGTATATCCGATACTAAAGCAGGTTAAGCCGAAGCTCATTACTGCAAGAAAGTCCATAATACTCATTGGCTTAGCCCTCCTTTCAAAAGATTCTCTTTCGAGTTTCTATGTAATCAGAGGGTCACAGGTCTACACTTCGTTTCGGTCGTTGCTAAACGAGTGCCACCGGCACTCAGCAACCCTCTGTCGAAGGACTAACCGCCTACCGTTTTGATAGCACCCATATTTTTATTATATCCTCTTCACAATCAGCTTTCAACAACAAATTTACTCTCTTCGGTTATATTATAGTGTTTCTTTTTGGTTGTATTTTACGTTCGACACTTATTTTAAAACTTTCTCTTTCCACCACCATACGATCCCCACAACAATTCCTCCCGCCAGCACAAAAATCATCTGCCTTCCTGAAAGCTCCCATCCAAATAACTCAACCCTTGCTTTCTTCGGCTGATACGAATACCCCATCAAAATTCTGTTATCATCCCCCGTCCCCACTGTAGCATGGCAATATGTGGTTCCCATAAATTTCATTGCAGAATTTGATGTTCCCAACTGGCTTCCGGAATAGCTGGCGCCGTTTAGCTGTTGATTATTTGCGACAAGATTTCCACTGACTTCCCAGTCGTTCATTTTGCTGTTTTTGTACCATAAGGTTCCGCCAAATTTATACGGTCTTATCGCCTCTCCCAGCAAAAACGAAAAGCTGTCGTTTCCACATGGCTTTTTATCCTCTGTGAATTCATACGTTGGATAAACATAAATCGTCGAACCATTTTTGAAGGCTGATGCAGAAAATTCAATCCCTTCGAAATCTTCCTCTCTTCCATTCATCGCCTGTTTTCCTACATCGATTTTCATATACTCAAATTTTCCATCCCCATTTTTTAAATCATCGACGATAAACTGCTTCACATGCTCATCCAGCTTTTGTATCTCATTCTCTGGCATCCCTGTTTCCTGCAAATAAGCATCGTAATCAGAAGGAACCTTTTCCTCTGCCTTCACATAAGATACCCCCGCATACAATGACAGTCCGCAGCAAAGTAAAACCAGAAATAACGTCCGCATTTTTCTCATACAACGCTCCTCCTTCCTGTTGTCATATTCGATAAACCCGTTCAAATATTCTCTCTTTATCATTATATTATCATAAGATTCAGAATCTTTATATGACGTTTTCCTTAACTTTTTAAAACGCAAAAAATCCCTCCCCACACATCACGCATGGAAAGGGATTTCTCTATTTACTCTATTTTTCTTTTAATCCATCAGCAGATCTCCGCACCCGCCGGCATTGCTTTTTCCGGGGTCATGAGGCATACGTTGCCTTCGGCGTCTTCTGCACAGAGCAGCATTCCTTCGGACATCATTCCTGCCAGTTTGGCCGGTTTCAGGTTGGTGAGAACCATAACCTTCATTCCGATGGTGTCTTCCGGTTTGTAATATGCTTTGATTCCGGAGACGATCTGTCTTACCTGGCTTCCTACTTTGACCTGGAAGCAGAGGAGTTTTTTGGATTTCTTGACTGGCTCGCAGGAGATGATTTCACCTACCTGGAACTGCATTTTTCCGAAGTCTTCGAAAGTGATTTCTTCCTTCGGCTCAAGGTCAATCACTGCTTCCTCTTCTTTTTCCTCTTCCTGGGATGCAGCAGCCATAGCAGCTTTCTGTTTTGCCTGGATCACTTCTACTTTTTCCATTACCTCTTTGACATCGAGTCTCTGGAACAGGATCTGCGGCTGATCGGTTACTTTATTGCCCGATACGTACAGTCCGAACTGATTGAGCTCTTCGTAGCTGCGTTTCTCTGCGTTCAGCTGAGCCAGGATCTTCTCAGTAGTCTCCGGCATGAAGGACTCGAGCAGGCATGCGCCGATGGTGATGCTCTCTACCAGGTTGTACAGAACTTCTTCCAGACGGTCTTTCTTTGCCTCATCCTTTGCCAGTGCCCACGGCATCGTCTCGTCGATGTATTTGTTGCAGCGTTTGAACAGACCAAAGATCTCAGTCATTGCATCTGCCACACGCAGCTCTTCCATCTTTGCAGCAACTTTTGCTTTTGTTGCGGTAACGACTGCTTTCAGATCATCATCCACCTCTTCTGCTGCGCCGGTCTTTGTCACAACGCCGCCGAAGTATTTGTTGCTCATGGAGATGGTACGGTTTACCAGGTTTCCAAGAGTATTGGCAAGGTCGGAATTCATACGCTCAACCAGCAGCTCCCAGGTAATGACACCGTCGTTCTCAAACGGCATCTCGTGCAGAACGAAGTAGCGGACAGCGTCTACGCCGAACAGGTCTACCAGATCGTCTGCGTAAATCACGTTTCCTTTGGATTTACTCATCTTGCCGTCGCCCTGCAGCAGCCACGGATGACCAAATACCTGTTTCGGCAGCGGCAGATCAAGTGCCATCAGGAAGATCGGCCAGTAAATGGTATGGAAACGGATGATGTCTTTTCCGATCAGATGCAGGTCTGCCGGCCACAGCTTGTTGAACTGCTCGGAACTGTTTCCGTCACAGTCATAACCGATTCCAGTGATGTAGTTGGTCAGTGCATCCAGCCATACATAGGTAACGTGCTTCGGGTCGAAGGATACCGGGATTCCCCAGGTGAAGGAGGTTCTGGATACACAGAGATCCTGCAGTCCCGGAAGAAGGAAGTTGTTCATCATCTCGTTCTTTCTGGAAACCGGCTGGATGAATTCCGGATGAGTGTTGATATAATCGATCAGTCTCGGTGCATATTTGCTCATCTTGAAGAAATATGCTTCTTCTTTTGCCGGCGTAACCGGGCGTCCGCAATCCGGGCATTTTCCGTCTACGAGCTGGGACTCGGTGAAGAAGGATTCACACGGTGTACAGTAAAGACCTTCGTAATATCCTTTGTAGATATCTCCCTGATCGTACAGTTTTTTGAAGATTTTCTGTACCTGTGCCTCGTGATCGGCGTCGGTGGTACGGATGAATTTGTCGTAGGACGTATTCATCAGATCCCAGATTCTCTTGATCTCGGTGGATACGTTGTCTACGAATTCTTTTGGCGTGATACCTGCCTCTTCTGCTTTCAGCTCGATCTTCTGGCCATGCTCATCGGTTCCGGTCTGGAAGAATACATCGTAGCCCTGCTGACGTTTGAAGCGGGCGATGCTGTCCGCGAGTACGATCTCGTAGGTGTTTCCGATGTGCGGCTTGCCGGATGTGTAGGCAATCGCCGTGGTGATATAATATTTTGGTCTGATTTTTTCCATTGCTTTCATTTCTCCTTTCAAATAAAAAAACTGCCTTATTCCGCTCTCTTGTAGTCGGAAGAAGACAGGTTTGTTTACCCGTGATACCACTTCTTTTCGTCCCTGCCTCACGGCAGAAACCTCTGCAGGTACATGTGCTATACCTCTCCGCTGTAACAGGCGGAACCTGTCGCAGCCTTACCGTTTCAGATTGTTGTTCTCACGGTTCGGTGCGCCTCTCGGAAGCCATGTTCGATCTGCCGCTCCTCCTCCCCTCTCAGCCTGCAAAACCGGAATAGTTTTCGGGGGTGTTCTCTGTAAATTCGCACATGCAGATGTACTCTCTTCGTCACTGTGTTTTGTTTTTATGCACTGGTTTTATGCTAACACATTTACATCAATTTGTAAACCGCAAAAAAGCCCGCCGTACGGGGATTTTTTCATATTCTCCCCATTCGGCGGACCTTTCATTCATCGTAACAATTATCTGTGGTTTGCTTTGATCACAGACATTGCTGCTTCATCTGCTACAACTGTCAGATCGTTGTGAAGCTGCAGGATGGAAGCCGGAACCTGCGGAGTAACCGGTCCGTACAGAACTTTGTCGAGGATCTCTGCTTTTCCTTCGCCGCTGACGATCAGCAGAACTTTTCTCGCCTGCATGATGTTCTTGATTCCCATGGTGTATGCCTGGGTCGGAACATCCTCTACTTTTTCAAAGAAACGTTTATTTGCCTGAATGGTGCTCTCGGTCAGGTCAACGCAGTGTGTCTCTTTCTCGAATGCTGCGCCCGGCTCGTTGAATCCGATGTGGCCGTTGTTTCCAAGTCCAAGAAGCTGCAGGTCAATGCCGCCGACGCTGCGGATGATTTCGTTGTATGCTGCACATGCTTTTTCGCTGTCCGGCTCCAGTCCGTTCGGAACGAAGGTGCGCTCTTTGTTGATGTTGACATGATTGAACAGGTTGGTGTTCATGAAGTAACGATAGCTCTGATCATTCTCCGGAGAGAGTCCTTTGTACTCGTCCAGGTTTACGCTGGTGACATTTGCGAAATCAAGGTCGCCTTTGTTGTACCACTCAACGAGCTGTTTGTAAGCGCCGACCGGGGTAGATCCGGTTGCAAGGCCGAGCACTGCGTGCGGTTTCATGATCACCTGCGCGGAGATGATGTTTGCTGCTTTTCTGCTCATATCATTGTAATCTTTTGCTTCAATTAATAACATTTGTTTTTCCTCCAAATTTCTTCTATATAATAAATTACATAATAACCTGTTTCAGGTTCAGTTCGTCGTCCACCAGAAGTACATGCGCTTTTTTGCCCGGTGCAATGGATCCTACTTCATCGTAGATACCGATGCTCTGTGCCGGATTTCTTGTTGCCGCAAAAATGGCATCTGCCAGCGGAATATCAAACGAAACTGCTTTTCTCATGCAGTCGTACAGGTTCGTAGCGGAACCCGCGATGGTCTCACCGTCGGTCAGGGTTGCTTTTCCGTCTTTCATCCAGACAGCCTGTCCCCCGAGGGAATACGTTCCGTTCGGCATTCCCGTTGCCATCATGGAATCGCTGATGAGAACCATGCGCTCACTTCCCATCATGGAGAAGGTCGCGCGGACAACCGCACCGTGAATGTGATAGCCGTCACAGATCAGCTCCATGCGGCACTCCGGATCGTCGAATGCGGCGCCGATGACACCAGGGTTACGGTGTGCGAACGGCGGCATGGCGTTGTACAGATGGGTGACATGGTGTGCTCCTGCTTTCATGGCAGCCAGCGCGGTGTCATAATCTGCTGTTGTATGGCCGATGGAAACCATGACTTCATCGGAAACCTCTTTGATAAATTCCAGTGAGCCAGGCATATTCGGGGCCAGGGTTACGAGACGGATTTTTCCGCCGCTCGCCGCATTGCATGCGCGGAAGAACTCAGCGTTCGGAGCCACGATGTTCTCCTCTGCCTGTGCGCCTTTTTTGATCGGATCGATGAACGGTCCTTCCATGTTGACGCCGGCGATCACTTCTGCTTCCGGCTCATCTTTGATTGCTTCGATGGTTCCGAAGATTTTCAGCAGATCGTCTTTTGGCAGTGTCATGGATGTCGGGCAGTAAGAGGTAATGCCGTGCGCTTTCTCGTAGCGCAGGATCTCTTTTAAACCTTCCACGTCTCCGTCTGAAAAATCATGTCCGGCAGCGCCGTGGCTGTGTACGTCAACCAGTCCCGGCAGAACCATCATGCCTTTCGCATCGATCACTTCCTGATTGATCACTTCTTCTTTTGTGGAAACGAAACGTTTTCCTTCTATATAAAGATCTTTTTCCGCAAACGTTCCGTCTTCCTGAAATACACGTCCGTTTTTGATAATCATTGTCTTGCCTTCTTTCTTTGATCTGTTCTGATTATAATTTATGTTGATTTTATTTTCAACTATTTTTATATTTTAGAAATTACTTTCACGTCATTAAAGTTCTTTCCATTTTTCCGCCCGCTTTCCCGTGCAATTCACACACAATTGAAAGTTGATTCACCACTCTGCCTGTGATACAATAAAACAAGAACTGATCTGAATTTTTTTCAGATATTTACAGATACCAGGAGGACTTACGTTCCATGGAACACTTTGAAAAATCGATTATTCCTGTCATTGAGTCTGTCTATCCCTCGTTCACTCCCCTGGAACGGACGGTAGCAGATTTTTTTATTCATAATACCGACGAGTCGGATCTGTCCGCGCGCCACGTTTCGGAACTACTCTATGTTTCGGAGGCTTCGCTCTCCCGCTTTGCGAAAAAATGCGGCTACACGGGCTACCGCGAATTTGTCTACCGTTACCAGGAAGGCCTGAACGCCGCACTGCCTGGCACGGACGATCACATCAAACAGGTGCTGAATACGTATCAGGAGCTGCTGAATAAAAGCTACTCGCTCGCCGACCGCGCGCAGATTGACCGCATCTGCCATATTCTCACTTCGAAGCGTCGGGTGTATGTCTACGGTCTTGGAAGCTCCGGACTTTCCGCCCAGGAAATGAAGCTGCGTTTTATGCTTGCAGGCGTGGATATTGAAGCAATTACCGACATTCACATCATGAAAATGAATGCCGTTCTGCTCAATGAGAGCTGCGCTGCAATCGGCATTACCGTCAGCGGACAGACACCGGAGGTGCTGCGTGCACTCGGAGCCGCAAAGGAAAAGGGAGCCTCTACCATTCTCTTTACCTCCCGCAGTTCGAGCGATTACGATGCCTTCTGCGATGAGGTGCTGCTGCTGGCAGTCAAGGAGCATCTGAAAAACGGCGGCGCAATCTCTCCGCAGTTCCCGATTCTCGTTATGATCGACGTTCTGTACTCGCATTTTCTCACGACCGACAGCGAGCGCAAGGAGGCTTTATATGAATACGCCGTTACCAAACTCCATGAAACGTGATCCCGGCCGCGGCAGCGCGTATCTTTCTTTTCTGAGGAAACGCTGCCGCGATTTCTTTTTCTTCTGCCTGCTCCTCGGCGTTTACGTCGCCTTCATCACCCTCACAGGCATCGGCTGTCCGATCCGTTTTTTCATAGGCATTTCCTGCCCGGGCTGCGGAATGAGCCGCGCGGTACTGTTAATGCTCTCCGGTCATTTTCAGGCGGCGTTTCGGATGCATCCGCTTGTCTATGCCGTACTGCCCGCAGGTGTCTGGCTCTTCTTCGGGCCGGAACAGACGGCGGGACTTCGGCGTTTTAAAAAGGGGATCATTACGGTGCTTGTCGTGCTGCTTCTCGCCGTTTATGCCTGGCGCATTTATTACCACGACCCGCTCCTTTCTATTGACCCCTCTCTCGGGCGCGTGCTACAATGGTTCTATCTTAATTAAAGGGGGTATTTACAAATGAATGTAAAAGACAACCGCAGTTTCTGGGTCTATCTTCTGCTTTCGATTGTCACCTGCGGACTCTACTCGATCTACTTCTGGTATGTTTATGTGGAAGACCTGAACACCATCTTTTACGGTGACGGCGAAGACAGCCCGAACTACATTATTGTGCTGCTTCTGTCCTGGGTTACCTGTGGAATTTACGGCGTTTACTGGCGTTACAAGCAGGCGAACCGCATGTACCGCGAATCCTACGACCGCTATGGGGTGATGATTGAGGAAAATGGTTCTGCCATTCTTCTGTGGACGCTGCTTGGCTACCTGACCGGCGGCATCGGCCAGCTCGTTGCCGACTATTTCATGATCCAGAACCTGAATAAGACGGCGCTCGTTTATAATTCACGTGCATATTAAGCAGGGGAGGCGTTTTTTATGGCAACATCTATGGTAAAGGGAAATCCGGTAAAGCTGATGCTCTCGTTTGCCTTTCCGCTTCTCATCGGAAATCTGCTGCAGCAGACGTATAACATCATTGATGCGGCGATTGTCGGCCAGGCACTTGGCCCGGAGGCACTCGCCAGCGTCGGTGCAAGCAGCAGTGTACAGTTTCTGGTGCTCGGCTTCTGTATGGGAAGCTGCACGGGATTCAGTGTCCCGGTTGCCAAGTATTTCGGCGCCGGAAAGCTTGATAAAATGCGCGATTATATTTTTAATGGTGCTGCACTTGCTGTCCTGATTGCGGCCATTCTGACCACACTCTGCAGTTTACTCTGTGCACCAATTCTGCACCTGCTGTCGGTTCCGTCCGATATCTTCGCGGATGCCTACGCATATCAGCTTGTGATTTTCCTCGGGATTCCGTTTTCGATTCTGTACAATTATCTTTCCAGCATCCTGCGTGCCGTCGGGGACAGCCGCACGCCGTTTCTGTTTCTGGCATTTTCGGCAATCCTGAATATTTTCCTCGATCTGTTCTGTATTATCATTCTGCATCTGGGATGCGCAGGAGCGGCGATTGCGACGATTTCCGCCCAGGCGATCAGCGGACTCTTATGTCTGTTTTTTATTTCCCGTAGGGTAAAGCTCCTGCTTCCGACAAAAGAAAACCGCACTCTGCGAAAGGATGCCGCGCAGGAACTCCTCGCAATGGGCATTCCGACGGGACTGCAGTTTTCGATCACAGCGATCGGCAGTATGGTAATGCAGTCAGCGAATAATGGACTTGGCAGTGTTTATGTTTCGGCGTTCACAGCTGCTATGAAAATCAAACAGTTTATGATGTGCCCGTTTGATGCGATCAGTACCGCGGCTTCCGTCTTCTGCAGTCAGAATCTCGGAGCCGGCCAGGCAAAGCGAATCCGTCAGGGACTCCGCCAGGGTGTGCTTGTCGGTGTCGGCTATGGTGCGTTTGCGGGTGTCATCATGATTCTGTTCGGACGGCCGCTGACAAAGCTCTTTATTGTCAGCTCTGCTTTTGAAGCAATCAACGCTTCGGCAAAATATCTGCGCTGCCTCGGATTTTTCTACTGGATGCTTGGTATTTTGAATGTCTGCCGTATGGTAACGCAGGGACTTGGCTACTCGGGAAGAGCCGTTTTCTCCGGCGTAATGGAGATGCTGGCACGAACGATTGTCTGCCTGGGATTTGTCGGTGCGTTTGGCTTCACCGCAATCTGCTTTGCGGACCAGGCTGCATGGCTCGCCGCCTGCTGCTATATCGCACCGACATGTCTGTACTGCGTGAAGAAATCCACGAAGATGATTGCGGATCGCGGTGCGAAATAATAACGTTATTTTCTGTCTTACAGCGGCTTCCAGATACTTCTCAGGTTATCGCGGCAATCACCAGAAACTTGTTCCATCACAGATTTTGGTTCATTGCCCGCAAAACAAGAAAAAAGATACTGTTCTGCATGGAATCATCTTCCCCGCAGAACAGTATCTTTTTTCTTGTTTTTTCAGCGTTACCGCTCGATTCCATCTCTTGCCGCAAGACCCTTGTCAAACGGATGCTTGATTTTTTTCAGCTCCGAAACATAGTCCGCCCGCTCAATCAGCGCCTCCGACGGTCCCTGCCCGGTCAGAATCACTTCCAGCTTCTCCGGCTTGTGATCCAGAAAATCCAGAAGGAGCTGCTCATCAAACAGTTTGCTTCCAATCGTATAAACCAGCTCGTCCAGAAACAGTACATCGTATTCTTCCTGAACTGCTTTTTCTGTCACTTTCTGAAACTGCTCTTCATAATACCGTTTCTGCTCTGCCTTCTCCTCCGGTGTCATCAGAAACGAAAACTTTATCTTGTCCTGCCCCGGCACAAACGTCACATTCGGCGACAGCAAGAGCACCTTCCGCTCGCTCGTGCTGTTATCTTTCATAAACTGATAAATCAAAACACGGTATCCATACCCTGCCGCACGCGTGCAGAGTCCCATACCACAAGTCGTCTTTCCTTTTCCATCCCCACAGTAGATGTGGACACAGCCTGTCTGTTTTTCCATGGTGAAAACCTCGCTTTTTCTTTCTATGTTCATTTGTAAACAACAGGTAATTCGAAACAAGTTCGCAATCCCAAGTAAAAATTGTAAACAACGGAAAAAGGAGGGCAGATTTTATTCCGCCCCCCAAAAAGGTTTCCTGATTATTTACCAAAATATCTGGCCAGCAGTCCGGCAAATGCTTTTCCGTGTCTAGCTTCGTCTCTTGCCATCTCATGCACGGTGTCATGGATTGCATCAAGATTCAGGGCTTTGGCACGTTTTGCAAGATCTGTTTTGCCAGCGGTTGCTCCGTTCTCTGCCTCTACACGCATCTGCAGATTTTTCTTGGTGCTGTCGGTTACGACTTCGCCGAGAAGCTCTGCGAATTTTGCTGCGTGCTCTGCTTCTTCGTAAGCTGCTTTTTCATAGTACAGACCTACTTCCGGATATCCCTCGCGGAATGCTACTCTGGACATTGCCAGGTACATACCAACCTCGGAGCACTCACCCTCGAAATTGGCTCTCAGGTCTTTTTTGATATCTTCCGGAACGTCGGATGCTACGCCAACTACGTGCTCTGCTGCCCAGGTCAGATCCTCGCCCTGCTCGATAAATTTCTCTTTCGGTGCTTTACAGATCGGACAGACTTCCGGTGCTTCTGCTCCTTCATAAACATATCCACATACGCTGCATACAAATTTTTTCATAGTCTTTCTTTCCTTTCTTTTTGTTGTGTATTTAATTTTATCATTTCCAATTTTGTGGTTTATAACAGTTTTTTATTTTTGATATTAGTAACTGTTACTGATATTACTTTAGCATAAGCTTCCCTTTTTGTCAATACCTATTTTTAATTTTTTCTTTCTTCCTGGGGATGCTATACGTTCCCCGGGTGATTTTTGCAGTTCTCGCAGATGCCGTAAAAATTCACAGAGTAATCTTCGATCGTACCTCTGAAATTTTCCGCTGCTACGTTCTTGATTTCGCTGATGTCACGCATTGTAAGGTCTGTCACGCAGTGACATTTTCTGCAAATGAAATGGTGATGCGTGGAAGTATCTCCATCGAACCGGTCCGGGCCATCTCCTGTTGTAAGACGCTTGATCTCTCCTAATTCAGAAAGAAGAGACAGGTTCCGGTATACTGTGCCAAGACTGATATTGGGAAATTCTTTCCGTACATCGGTATAGAGCATATCTGCGGTCGGGTGATCCTTTCGCCCCTGAAGGCAGACTTTGATGCTTTCTCTTTGTCTGCTATACTTGAGTGTTGACATAGTTTTTTTCCTTTCGTATCTTTCGATAACAGTAATTGTTATTATATTTATACTATAAGGCTGCTTCTCGCAAAAGTCAAGAAAAAGATCACTACCCTGTCTACACAGATTTCCGTCTGTCCCAAGATCAAAAATTCCTCAAAAATGAGGAGTGCCCAGGAACCTCTCGGCGCCTGGGCTATTATTATGAAAAAATCTTAATTGTGTAGTGATTGCATACACGCTGTTCCTTTGGAACTGAGATAACTATACCAATTAATTATGAACAGATTATGAACGTGCAGTGAATCTTCTGTGAATCTGTACATTTTTTAGAATTATTTTATACTTTCTTTGTGTATTTATCACATATTTTATTTCTAATTCTGTCCCTTACTCTCTACTCTGTCTAGAAATCGTTTTTCTCCGTTAATTTTTCTATTCGTATTGCCCATCCCCGATTTTCCCTGTCATTTCTCTCTCATTTATGTTAAGATTGATGTACAGCCAATGCGGCAGAATGGAGGATTTTTTATGAGTACCGGAAATCAGGAATATATACGAGACATGAACCGCGCCCTGGTTCTCGAGGCAATCGCCAACCATCCGCCGCTTTCCCGCGCAGATCTGGCGAAAATGCTGCATCTGACAAAAGCAACCGTATCCACCATCGTCCAGGAACTGCTCGACCGCCAGCTCGTCATAGAACTCGGCAGCGCCGAAAAAACTTCCATGGGTCGAAAACCGATTCTGCTTACTTTTAATAATCGCTGCGGTTCCATCATCGCCGTCGATCTCGGCGTAAAAAAGATCACCATTCTCACCGGAGATCTGAAGGGAAAATCATGTACTGTAAAAGAATACCCGATTGATCCATCCCTCTCCCTGGAGGAATACCTGATTTCCCTCCTCCACACAACCAAATCCGACCTCCCCAAGACCCCGTGCGGCCTCGTCGGAATCTCCATCGGAATCTACGGCGTCGTCTGCGACGACCTCGTTTTATTCACACCCTACTACGATCTGAAACACTCCAACCTGAAAAACTACCTCGAAGAAGAATTTCAGGTCCCTGTCATCGTAGAAAACGAAGCCAACCTCTCCGTCATCGGCGAAGCCGCCTGCGCAGAGCACTTTAAAAATATGATCTTCCTGAACATCCACGAAGGCGTAGGCATGGGAATCCTCATTGACGGCGAACTCTACACCGGCCAGAACGGCTACGCCGGCGAATTCGGCCACACCATCCTCTTCCCCGATGGCCGGCCCTGCCCCTGCGGCAACCACGGCTGCCTCGAACAGTACATCTCCGAAGCCGCCGTCCTGAACGATTTTGCCGCCGCCGAAGGCTTAGAAAACGTCTCCGTCGAACGCTTCATCCAGTATTACCAGGAAGGCAACCCCAACGCCCGCAAAGTAATGCAGGATTTCACCCACTACATCGGAATCAGCCTGAACACGGTTCTCCACACCTTCAACCCGGACGTCATCGTCATCAACAGCTCCTTCACCAACTACATCCCAGGTCTGATCGACGAAATCACCTCCGGAATCCAGAACCGCCTCCGCTGGTACCTCCACGTCCTCCCGGCTCACCTGCAGGATGTCTCCGTCCTCATGGGCGGAATCAGCCTCTGCTCCCGGAACTTCCTCGGAATTTCCACCTTTAAGCTGCTGGACCTGTAACTCAGAAATAAGTCCCTGTTCAGAGCCCCATCTCGATTCCGCTGCGCTGCATCTTGATGTGGCTTCTCGCCATATGAAATTTCAGAAAAAAGTGCTCATTCATGCAAGCATGATTCGCAATTTGTTCTGAAATTTCGCATGGCTCTGAATAGTCACAATTTGTTCATGATTTTTTTACAACATGAACACGCTTTCAACATAATTTACCCGTATACTAAAAGCATAAATAATGAATGCCAACATTATTTACACAATTTTCTTTTTCATATTGCCGATTAGAAAATCGGCTCTCCTTCCTTTAAAAATAAAAATGAAAGAAAGCACTGTTTCGCCAACGGTGCTTTTTTTCATGCCCTTTTCCCCGCTTTTCCACCGCTGCCATGCGCATCACGCAAGGGCGGACGGGCGGCGGCGAGGCGTCCCCTCTATTTACACAATTCATCCGTCAACCGCGCAAACTCCTGTAAATTCAATGCCTCCCCACGAATCGTAAGCGGCCAGCCGCAGGCTGTGATTGCAGCCTCAATCTCCTCTTTCGAAAAATGCAGCAGCTCCGAATTTTTCAGTCCGTTCGCCAGCGTCTTCCGTCTCTGATTAAACGACGCCCGAATAATGGAGAACATCAACTTCTCATCCTTCGTCTCCACCGGCATCACCTCATGACGCGTCAGCCGGATCACCGCACTTCCAACCTTCGGCCGCGGCATAAAACAGTTCGGCGGCACATTCGCCACAATATACGGCTCCGCATAATACTGCACCGCCAGCGACAGCGCCCCGTAATCCTTCGATCCCGGCCCCGTCTGCATCCGGTCCGCAACCTCCTTCTGAACCATAACCGTAATCGAATCCACCGGCACATGATTCTCAAATAATCCCATAATAATCGGCGTCGTAATATAATACGGAAGATTCGCCACAACCTTGATCGGCCGTCCGTTGTTCTTCTCCTTCGCCAGCGCCGCCAGATCCACCTTCAAAACATCATTGTTGATAACCTCAACATTATCATAATCCGACAGCGTATCCTCCAGAATCGGGATCAGATTCTTGTCAATTTCCACCGCACACACACTCCGCGCAGCATACGCAAGATACTGCGTCAGCGTACCGATACCAGGTCCGATTTCCACAACAAAATCGTCCGGTCCGATACCTGCAGCGGCTACAATCTTATCCAGCACATGTGGATCGATCAGAAAATTCTGACCATACTTTTTCTGAAATACAAAGCCGTACTTCTGCAGTACGGCTATTGTATTCTGCGGCTCCCCGAGCCACGGTTTTACTTTCTCCATAAATTCTCCATGTATTTAGAACTCAAAGTCTTTCTCGTAAAGAATCACGCGGTCGTCCGCATCGGTATGCTTTCTGGACATGCGTCTTCCGAATTTACGGGTTCCCTTTTCTGCATGGGCGATGGCACGATCCACCATATCTTTGACCTGTGAAATCGTCATCGGCTCGCCCTCCTTCTGATTGTTGCCAATCTGTGTATACAGAGCAAGCACACCCATCTCGTCCATCTTGTATCCATTCTCACGCGCATACGTGCGGGCAAACGTAACCAGCTCGTCGTTCGTGAAAACAGGAATCGAAATGACCGTCTCAAACTTCTTCGCAAAATCAGGGTAATTCCGCAGAAGACCTCTCATGCTGACCTTCTCATCCTCGATGATCAGAACCAGACTGTCGGTACGGAAATCCATTGCCTGCGACAGCTTCTCGATCGTCTCCGGGTACATCAGACCGGCACGCTCGATCAGGAGGAAACCTCCCGCCAGCTTTGAAACAATCTGCGCACAGTCCTTTTTGTTCAGAACAGATGCATCCAGACGGGCCATCTTCGTTGCCGGAAGTTTTAAGTCAGCACAGATTGCACGGACGAGATCCTCCGACAGCTTCGTTTTTCCAGTACCGTATCCGCCCATAATGGCAATGTTTCCATGACGGGAAGTACGGTCGCCTGCGTAATGATAAACACCATGCATTGCATCCAGAATCTGGATATCCATGCCTGGAACTTTCGCAAAGTAAGTAAACAGCGCTTTCTGCTCGTCACTCAGCTTATCCGGCTGGGTGTCGTTCAGGATGCGGAGTCTTGCCTCCTCCGGCGTCTCCTCGCGGAGCACCTCTTCAATCGATTTCGCAACAGTTCCTTCCGGAATGTTGTCGCGGATCAGCTGAACGGTGGCATCCGTTGTTTTTTCGATGCTCATGTTGATCGTCGCATCGGATACGCGCTCACGCTTTGGCTCGGTCGGAACTTCGATTTCGATTTCCTCCGGGGTAATCTCGATCGGCTGGGTTCCTGCCGGCTCAAACGGATCGGCTGGCTCAGTCTCGGCCGGAGTTTCCGGCTCTGTTTCGCTTTCCGGCTCGTCAGCAGGTTCTGCTTCCGCAGTTTCCGGCTCATCCGGCAGTTCGATTTCCGATGCTTTTTCAGCTTCCTGCACTTCTGCGTTCAGCGCTGCCTGAAGCTCACTAAAATCGATGGTCGGCCGTGTCTCCTCTGCCGGTTTCAGATCCGCGATGACAACCGTTGCATCCATGGACGGTGTCTCCGCCGGTTCTACGGTTTCCTCAATTTCGGCTTCCGCCTGAGCCTTCTCGGCTGCTTCTGTTTCAGCTTCCACTGCTGGTTCTGTAACTTCTGCTTCTTCGATTTCAGCCTCGGCTGCCGGTTCTATAATCTCTTCGATCTCAGCTTCATCCATCGGCTCTGTAGCTTCTTCGGTTTCAGCCTCATCCGCCGGTTCTGTGATCTCTTCGGTTTCCGCTTCATCTGCCGGTTCTGCATCTTCTTCCGGCTCAGCTTCCGCCTGCGGCTCCTCTGCCGTTTCCCGTGCCTCTGTCTCGGACTCCGGATCCATCGGCTGCTCTGCGGTTTCGGCTTCTGCTGCCGGTTCCACTGGCTCTTCTGCTTCTTCCTCCGCAACTTCCTCCGACAGGTTTGCTGCGGTCTCCTGGAACAGTGCTTCGAGGTCCGGCTCTTCGTATTTCTTCTCCGGCTTCGGTGCTTTCGGCATTACCGGCTCGGCTTTTTCCTTCGGTTTTGGCTGCGGTCTTGTCTTGATTGTCGTGTTGGCATCCGGGGATACCTCTACGTTTACATCAAGCTGCTCCGGCTCCAGATCTTTTACTTCGTACTGTACCGGCTCTTCGCTTGTCTCTTCCTCGACTGCCGTCTCTTCCTGTTTCTTTCCGCGGAAGGAGAAGACATCGCGGATGCTCTTTGCAAGCTCTGCGTGAAGATCGATCGTATTTCCAAGGTACGTCGGCGTGCTGTCTGCATACGCCTGCTCTTCCGGAATCTCCTCGATCGGCTCCTCTGTCTGCTGCAGTGCTTCGTACTCCTGCACCTGCTCTGCATCTGCCTCGGCCTGCTGTGTTTTCTCATATGCTTCGTACGGCGAACCGGCTTCTTTTTCTTCTTCACCGGCCACATACTGGCTCATCACACCGCCGTTTACCGGTTTTACTTCCGGCGTCTCTGCCGGCTCTTTCGTCGCAGCCATTTCACCGGCTCCGCTCTCTCCGGCTAACCGCACTTCAAGTGCTTCCGGATCCTCAGACGGCTCTTCATTCTTTTTGTAGTCAAAACGATGCTCGTATTTGATCTGCTGGGACGGTGACAGCGGCTCGTACTTCATTTTCAGATCCATTGCCTTTGTCACATATTTGCCCTCGCTGAACCACAGGATCAGCTCATCACAGGCATCGATGCATTTCTGCGTCTCTCCGGCTTTGCTGTAAAGGTTTGCCAGTTCATATGCCCATCTCTCGGTAAATTCCCGCTCTTTGTATTCCTCCAGAAGGGAAATCTGCTCCTCAAGCGGCGCTTTCTGTCCTCTTAAAATCTTGTATTTCAGCAGATACCGGGAATTATCGTGACGTGCGACTGCTTCAAACTCGTTGTAAAAGTCAATCGCCTCATCAAAGTCTTTCATTTTTACGGAGACCTCTACCAGGCGGTACAGAATGCCCTTTCCGATGGAGGAACGGTCATACGCCATCAGCAGAATCTTCTTCGCCTCCGGATATCGTTTGTTCGCCTCATAGACATCCGCTACCATGCCGAGCGTGCGCAGACTCTTGACACGCTGCCAATCAACGGCTTCTACAACTGCAAGTGCCCCCTCATAGTCCTCTTTTTTTACCAGACTGTTCAGCTCTTCCAGCCGGCTTTGATATTCAGCTTTATCCAATCTTTTCACCTCAATACATTTCAGATTGTTTTAGTTCATAGACACGAACAGTGTACCACACTCCCCGTAGAATGTCAAAAGAATGCCTGTTTTGCAGGCATTTTTCGGGATGCAGATCCTTCCAGCGGGCATCAAAAAAAGAACACCCGCCCCTCCGGTTTTCCCCGGAAAAGCAGGTGTCCCCTAACTACTTATATTTGATTCTGATTACTTTCTGACAGTAATCTTGTCCAGATGCCAGATATCATCTACATACTGCTGGATGGTACGGTCGGATGTGAATTTGCCGCTGTGTGCGGTATTCAGGATCGCGCTTCTTGCCCATGCAGAAGTATTTCTGTATTTATCCTCAACACGCTCCTGTGCTGCCGCATAGGACTTGAAGTCTGCCAGGGTAAAGTACATATCCGGGCGCGGAGCATTCTTCGGTGTGAGCAGAGAGTCATACAGATCACGGAACATCATGGTGTCGCCGTTTGAGTATCTTCCGCTGATCAGATCCATCACTACGTTGTGGATGTCCTGATCGTGGATGAAGTAGCTCATCGGATCGTAGGTGTAGTTGTTCTCATATTCGATAACCTGATCTGCGGAAAGTCCGAAGATGAAGGCGTTCTCTTTTCCAACTTTCTCAACGATCTCTACGTTTGCACCGTCCATGGTTCCAAGAGTCAGGGCACCGTTCAGCATGAACTTCATGTTACCGGTACCGGAAGCCTCTTTACTTGCGGTGGAAATCTGCTCGGAAACATCGGCAGCGGCAAAGATCAGCTCTGCGTTGCTGACACGATAATCCTCGATAAATACGACTTTGATCTTTCCTTTGATGGTCGGATCGTTGTTTACCACATCACCAACGGAGTTGATCAGTTTGATGATCGCTTTTGCACGCTCATAACCTGCGGATGCTTTTGCTCCGAAGATGAAGGTTCTCGGGTAGAACGGCATATCCGGGTTCTTTTTCAGACGGTCATACAGGTACATAATATGAAGAATGTTCATAAACTGGCGTTTGTACTCATGCAGACGCTTTACCTGAACGTCAAAAATAGAGTTCGGATCTACATCAATGCCGTTATGCTCTTTGATGTATTTTGCCAGGCGAACTTTATTTTTATATTTGATTTCCATAAATTCCTTCTGTGCCTGGGTGTCATCTGCCAGCTTAGCGATCTTTTCGATCTTCGGCAGATCGGTGATCCAGCCGTCTCCGGCGTACTCGGTTACCCAGTCAGCCAGGAGCGGGTTTCCGTGAAGCAGGAAACGACGCTGTGTGATACCATTCGTCTTATTGTTGAACTTCTCCGGAGTCATCTCGTAGAAGTCTTTTAAGGTCTGTTTTTTCAGAATCTCGGTATGAAGCTGTGCAACACCGTTGACAGAATAGCCGCCTACGATAGCCAGACGGGCCATATGAACCTGTCCGTCGTAGATGACTGCCATCTGGCGGACTTTCTCTTCATCACCCGGGTACTGCTCTCTTACCTGGATCAGGAAGCGGCGGTTGATCTCCTCTACGATCTGATAGATACGCGGAAGAAGTCTGGAGAACAGGTCAACCGGCCATTTCTCGAGTGCCTCTGCCATGATGGTGTGGTTGGTGTATGCGCAGGTCTTTGTGGTGATCTCCCATGCCTCATCCCAGCCAAGGCCTTCCACGTCCATGAGGATTCGCATCAGCTCCGGAACGGCTACGGTCGGGTGAGTATCGTTCAGCTGGAAGGTAACCTTCTCATACAGCTTTGTGATATCATCGTGATGTTTTTTATATTTTGCAACTGCTCTCTGTACGCTTGCAGAAATAAAGAAATACTGCTGTTTCAGACGCAGCTCTTTTCCTTCGTAATGGTTGTCGTTCGGATACAGAACCTCTACGATGGTTTTTGCAAGGTTTTCCTGCTCAACCGCTTTGTGGTAATCACCTTTGTCGAAGGAATCCAGGGAGAAGTCCTGAATAGCCTCTGCATCCCAGATGGT
Source organism: Blautia sp. OM06-15AC (assembly GCF_003481425.1). Lineage (NCBI taxonomy): Bacteria > Bacillati > Bacillota > Clostridia > Lachnospirales > Lachnospiraceae > Blautia > Blautia sp. OM06-15AC. Next base: position 202,849 of record NZ_QULD01000004.1, read on the forward strand.
CAGCGTGTTTACAACATCGTTGTCGTATCCTACGATTGGCATATCGTAAGGAATTGCGTTTACAGACTGGTAATCTTTCTGTACGAAGTTTACGCGTCCGGTAGCCTCATCATACTCCTGTGCTACGTATCCGCCAAATTTTACTTCTTTTGCGTATTCCGGGCGTTTCAGCTCGAATGGATAGCCGTGTTTCAGCCAGTTGTCCGGTACTTCTACCTGATAACCGTCGCGGATCTGCTGTTTGAACATACCGTATTTATAACGGATACCGCAGCCGTATGCCGGATATCCCAGTGTAGCCAGGGAATCCAGGAAGCATGCTGCCAGACGGCCAAGACCGCCGTTTCCAAGCGCAGGATCTCTCTCCTGGTCCTCCAGAAGGTTCAGGTTCAGTCCCATCTCATCAAGAGCTTCCTGTACCTGTTTGTATGCAGTCAGGTTAATCAGGTTATTTCCCAGCGCACGTCCCATCAGGAACTCCATGGACATATAGTACAGAATCTTCGGATCCTGCTCATCCATTGCTTTCTGGGTTTTCAGCCAGTTGTCAATAATAACGTCTTTTACTGCGTAGCAGACTGCCTGGTAAATTTCCTGCTGGGAAGCCTCTTCCAGATTTTTTCTGTACAGCATTTTTACGTTTTCTTTGACACTGTTCTTAAAAGTTTCTTTGTTGAACTCGGCGTTTAACATCTGCGTCCTCCTCAATAGCAGTCTGCGAGCGGAGAGCTTGTCTGCATCCCCGCTCGCAGGCTGATTTTTATATTAACGATCGTCGTGGAAACGCATCCAGAAGTATTCTTAGATACGCTCTACTGCCATGGTAACCTTTTCGGAGTTGATATTCCACTCCTTCTCATAGCCCTTTGTCTCTCCAGTCACGATTTCTTCTGCCAGAACTTCAGATTTAATTTCATCACCATGGTTTTTCATGATGCTTACAATCTTGTCGTTGTCTTTTGCATATACTCTGATCTTGTCCATAACCTCAAAGCCGGCCTCTTTACGCATGGTCTGGATTTTACTTACCAGCTCACGAACAAAACCTTCCTCGATCAGTTCCGGAGTCAGATTGGTATCCAGAACAACGGTGATTGTATGGTCGGATTCGGATACATAGCCTTCCATCTGTGCCATGTCAATTAACAAATCCTCCTCTAATAATACAATTTCCTGTCCATCGATGTCAAGTTTAAGTTCGCCGGTGCTCTTGAGCTCTGCCATAGCCTTGTTTCCATCCAGCTCAGACAGGGTTGTTTTGATCTTGTTCAGGAGTTTTCCGTATTTTGGTCCTACGGTACGCATCTGCGGTTTGAAGCTGTAGCTGATGAAATCTGCGATGTCATCTTTAAATACAACTTCTTTGACATTCAGCTCGTCCTCGATGATCTCTTTGTAGAATTCGGAAAGCTGGAACTCGCTCTTCACGTACATGGTTCCGATCGGCTGACGGTTTTTGATATTGGCGGTGTTTCTTGCGGCACGTCCCATAACGACGATCTCCAGCAGGTCTGCCATATCCTCTTCCATCTTCGGATCGATCCAGTTCTCATGTACCTCCGGGAAGTCGCACAGATGGATACTTTCCGGTGCACTTGCATCGATGCTCTTTACGAGGTTCTGATAAATATCCTCTGTCATGAACGGAATCATCGGAGCTGCTGCTTTTGCAACGGTCACCAGTGCGGTGTACAGAGTCATGTAAGCATTGATCTTATCCTGCTCCATGCCTTTTGCCCAGAAACGTTCACGGGAACGGCGTACATACCAGTTACTCATATCATCCACGAAGGACTGCAGTGCTTTTGCCGCCTCCGGGATACGGTAATTTGCCAGGTTGTCGTCTACAGCTTTTACAGTGGATTCCAGACGGGACAGCAGCCATTTATCCATAACAGCCAGCTTGTCATACTCCAGACTGTATTTTGTTGCATCGAAGTTGTCGATGTTTGCATACAGAACAAAGAACGCGTAGGTGTTCCACAGGGTTCCCATGAACTTTCTCTGTCCTTCCACTACCGTCTTGCCTGCGAAACGGCTCGGCAGCCACGGAGCGCTGCTGGTGTAGAAGTACCAGCGGATTGCATCTGCGCCATAAGTCTGCAGTGCGTCGAACGGATCTACGGCATTTCCTTTGGATTTACTCATCTTCTGTCCGTTCTCATCCTGTACCAGACCAAGAACGATAACGTTCTCGTACGGTGCTTTGTTAAACAGCAGGGTGGAAATTGCAAGCAGGGAGTAGAACCATCCACGGGTCTGGTCTACAGCCTCGGAAATAAACTGTGCCGGGAACTGTTTCTCGAAGATTTCTTTGTTCTCGAATGGATAGTGATGCTGTGCGAACGGCATGGATCCGGAATCGAACCAGCAGTCGATAACCTCCGGTACACGGTGCATCTCTTTACCGCATTTCGGGCACTTAATGGTCACTGCGTCGATGTATGGGCGGTGAAGCTCAATGTCATCCGGGCAGTTGTCGGCTTTTTCTTTCAGTTCTTCGATACTGCCGATGCAGTCCTGATGGCCACATTCACACTGCCATACCGGAAGCGGAGTTCCCCAGTAACGGTTTCTGGAAAGTCCCCAGTCCTGAACATTTTCCAGCCAGTCGCCGAAGCGTCCTTTTCCGATGCTCTCCGGAATCCAGTTGATGGTGTTGTTGTTGCGGATCAGATCCTCTTTTACTGCAGTCATGCGGATGAACCAGGTCTCGCGCGCATAGTAGATCAGTGGAGTATCACATCTCCAGCAGTGTGGGTAGCTGTGCTCAAACAGCGGTGCATCAAACAGAAGATCTTTGTCTTCAAGTGCCTGCAGAACCGCCATATCTGCTTTCTTGCAGAAGGTGCCCGCCCAAGGAGTTTCCTCGGTCATTTCACCTTTTTCGTTTACGAGCTGTACGAACGGAAGGTCGTATCTATGGCCGACTTTGGAGTCGTCCTCACCAAATGCAGGTGCGATATGAACAACACCGGTACCATCGGTCAGTGTTACGTAGGTATCGCAGACTACATAGTATGCTTTTTTGTTTCCGATTCTCTTCTCAGCGTACGGGAACAGCGGCTCGTACTCTTTGAACTCGAGATCTTTACCCTGATAATGCTCCAGGATTTCAGCGCCCTCACCGAGAACGGTGTCTACCAGAGCAGCTGCCATATAATAGGTATATCCTTTGCTTGTTACTTTTACATAATCCTCATCCGGGTTGACGCAGAGTGCAACGTTGGACGGAAGGGTCCACGGTGTGGTGGTCCATGCCAGGATGTAAGCGTCCTCGCCTTTTACTTTAAAGCGGACAACGGCTGAACGTTCTTTGACATCTTTGTATCCCTGCGCTACTTCGTGGGAAGAAAGCGGGGTACCGCAGCGCGGGCAGTAAGGAACGATTTTGTGTCCTTCGTACAGAAGACCTTTCTTCCAGATCTCTTTTAATGCCCACCACTCGGACTCGATGTAGTCGTTATGATACGTAACGTATGGGTTTTTCATATCAGCCCAGAAGCCAACGGTATGGGAGAAGTCTTCCCACATTCCCTCGTATTTCCATACGCTTTCTTTACACTGCTCAATAAATGGCTCTACGCCGTATTTTTCGATCTGGTCTTTTCCGTCCAGACCGAGCTTTTTCTCAACTTCCAGCTCTACCGGCAGTCCGTGGGTATCCCAGCCTGCTTTTCTCGGCACCTGATAACCCTTCATGGTACGGTATCTCGGGATCATATCCTTGATAACACGGGTCTCTACGTGGCCGATGTGCGGTTTTCCGTTTGCGGTCGGCGGTCCGTCATAGAACACGTAGGACGGATTTCCTTCACGCACTTTCATACTTTTTTCGAAGATCTGATTGTCTTCCCAGAACTTCTCAACCTGTTTTTCTCTCTCGACAAAGTTCATGTCGGTTGAAACTTTCTTGTACATGCTTGTACCTCCTGAAACTTAAGTTTCTCGTTTGATTTGCTCGCGTAAAATAAGAAAAAGCTCCCGCCCTGTAATAGGACGAAAGCTGTACTTATCGTAACCACCTGTTACATACTATCATATGCATTTCCTGTAACGGGGAACGGCCGGCAACTTCTTACCACTGCTCTCCGGTTTTCTATATTTTATGCGCCGGGTACGCAGATTCAGAACTGCAACTTGGAAGTGATGTTCACCTGCCGCTACTTGTACCGGACTCCCACCATCCCCGGCTCGCTTTCCACAGACCGTTCACGCGCAGACTACTGTCTTCGTCATCGTTTTTCATGCCTTATTATAACTAGGGGCTGTAAGCGTTGTCAAGAGTGGAAAGCACATTTTATCGGTTCTTTTCCGCAATTTTACGGGATTTTCGGGGGTGTGCGTTGCTATTTGGATGGGGGAATGGTAAAATCGGGGTATAATCAAAAAACGGAAGGGAAGTGAAATCATGGGAAGATTTGTGAATCCGGACAACAGTGCATTTCAGGTTGCTCTCAATTCCGAAATCTATGTGGACAAAACAGGACTTTTATCGTATACCAACAAAGTTCTGGACACCATGCAGGGCTATATCTGCAACAGCCGCCCGCGGCGGTTTGGAAAATCATTTGCTGCAAATATGCTGGCGGCCTATTACAGCAAGGGCTGTGATTCCAGAAAGATGTTTTCTGGCCTTGCGATCAGCCAGACGGCAGACTTTGAGAAGCATCTGAACCAGTACGATGTGATTCATCTGGACATCCAGTGGTTTCTTTCGAATGTCAGCGATCCGGAACAGATTGTGGCCTACATTACAGAATGTACACTGGCCGAGCTGCGTACCATCTATGCAGATCAGCTTCCGCCGGAAGTTTCCACCGTTCCCGACGCTCTGTCCCGGATCAAAGAGGCGACCGGACAGAAATTTGTGATTATTATTGATGAATGGGATGTCCTGATTCGTGATGAGGCCTCCAACCAGAAAATTCAGGATGATTACATTAATTTTCTTCGTGGAATGTTCAAAGGGACGGAACCGACGAAATATATCCAGCTTGCGTTTCTCACGGGTATTCTTCCGATCAAAAAATTGAAAACGCAGTCTGCCTTAAATAATTTTCATCAGTATTCCATGCTGAATCCAGGCCCGCTGGCTTCCTATATTGGATTCACAGAAGATGAAGTTTCCGCTCTCTGTCAGAAATACGGACAAAATTTTGAGGAAGTCAGACGATGGTACGACGGCTATCTGCTTGGAAATTACCATGTATACAATCCAAACGCGGTAACAAGTCTGCTTCTGGATGGGACATTCCAAAGCTATTGGTCGGAGACGAGCACATACGACTCGATGGTTCCTTTTATCAATATGGATTTTGACGGATTGAAAACAGCAATTCTGGAGATGCTCTCCGGCGCCGCAGTTCCTGTCATGGTTACCTCTTTTAAAAATGACATGGTCAGCTTTGTAAATAAAGATGATGTTCTGACGCTGCTGATTCATTTGGGCTATCTTGCCTACAATCAGCAGACACAGATGGCATATATTCCCAACGAAGAAATCCGCCGGGAGTTTCTGACTGCGGTGACTTCCAATCATTGGAATGAACTTTTCGCTTTCCAGCAGGAATCTGCGGATCTTTTAGATGCTACGCTCGATATGGATGAAAATGCTGTCGCTGCCGGAATTGAAAAGGTCCATGAGGAATATACTTCCGTGATTCAGTATCATAATGAAAATTCGCTCAGTTGTGTCCTCACGATTGCTTATTTAAGTACGATGCAATATTACTTCAAACCCACTCGTGAACTTCCGACCGGGCGCGGTTTTTCCGATTTTGTCTTTCTGCCAAAGCCGGAATACCGATACGATTTTCCGGCGCTTGTAGTAGAACTGAAATGGAACAAGAATGCGAAAACGGCACTGGATCAGATTAAAAGACAGCATTACCCGGCTTCCATTGCATCTTATACAGGGGATATTCTGCTGGTTGGTGTTAATTATGATAAGAAGACGAAGGTGCATGAGTGTCGGATTGAAAAATATTTGAAATCAGGAGAAAAATGATGAAAGTTGTGATTGCAATTGATTCTTTTAAAGGAAGCCTTTCCTCTCTGCAGGCTGGAACAGCGGCCGCCACCGGGATTTATCGTGTCGATCCGAAGGTGGAGACGGTTGTGCGCCCGCTTGCCGATGGCGGTGAAGGTACCGTTCAGGCACTGACCGAAGGTCTTGGCGGACGGCTTGTCTCCGTTTCGGTGACCGGTCCTGCCGGAAAGCAGGTTATCTGCCCGTATGGCATCATCGACCGGACGCAGACCGCCATTATCGAGATGTCGGGGGCTGCCGGTATTACGCAGGTACACGGCGATGAGAAAAATCCGCTGTACACCACAACGTACGGTGTCGGTGAGGTTATCTGCGATGCCATCCGCAATGGCTGCCACCGCTTTATCATTGGAATCGGCGGAAGTGCCACAAATGACGGCGGTATTGGTATGCTACAGGCACTCGGTTTCGGACTGCTCGATGCAGAAGGAAAACAGGTTCCTTTTGGTGCTGTCGGACTGGAATCTCTTACCGCGATTACGGCAGATCACGTTCTGCCGGAACTTTCGGAATGCACCTTCCGTATTGCCTGCGATGTAACGAATCCGCTCTGCGGTTCCAACGGCTGCAGCGCCGTTTTCGGACCGCAGAAGGGCGCGGATGCTGTCATGATCAAACGTATGGACACATTGCTTGCCTCCTACGCCGCGCTCTGCCGGAAAACATTCCTGAACGTTGACGCGGAATTTCCCGGAACGGGTGCTGCGGGCGGACTTGGATTTGCTTTTCAGACGTTTCTTTCTGCTTCACTGGAACCCGGCATTCAGATCATACTGGATGAAACCCGACTTCGTGATGATGTGAGAGACGCTGATCTTGTCATCACCGGTGAGGGACAGCTCGATGGGCAAACCGTGATGGGAAAAGCGCCGATTGGAGTTGCAAAACTGTCAAAAGAATACGGCAAACCTGTCCTTGCGTTCTCAGGCTGTGTTACAAAAGATGCATCCACATGCAACGCCGCCGGAATTGATGCCTTTTTCCCTATTATGCGGAGCGTCGTTTCACTCGAAGAAGCTATGGATGTGAAAAATGCGGCAGAAAATATGGCCGATACGGTAGAACAGGCTTTTCGGCTATTTTTGCTTCAGTAAAGCGGATATTCGCAATCCGCTTCGCTACTTGCTTGATTCGGTTAAAACACAAGACCGTTTTCTCCTGCTTTAATTTTTGCAGGAAGGACAGAAAGCACGCCGCGCTCTCATCGTCTTAATTCCAGCAGATATTCTGTCGTTCCTGCTTCCAGCTGTTTCGTTCCTGCCCACCGAAATCCGTGGCGGTTGTAAAACGCAATGGCACGCGTATTTTTCTCCAATGCCCATAGATGGTCTGCGTCAAACTTTTCAATTACAAAGGTAATCAGCGCGTGGCCGACCCCGTTGTTCTGCAGACATGGATCTACGTATAGTTTACAGATTTCGGTTCCGATAATCGGACTCACTATGTGTTACTACATACAAATCCGACATCTCGACCCATCTTCATACAGAACATTTCGTATTATGCAATCCTGCCCATTTTTCAAAATTATGTTTTCTTTATATTTCATTTTACCGTCCCTCTATCCTCATGTTTTTTGCTATCTGCAGCGCCAGAAACAGCTTGTCCAGATCGTGGTTAGCGGCAGATAATCCATCCGTTTCATAGTTTCCTTCGATCAGCACATCTCCCGCAACAAGAAAATCATACAGTTCAAATCCATAAAAATCACTGATCGCCTGAACGCCTGCGAGTTCCATTTCCACGGCAATGCATCCTTCTTCTTTTCGTTTTCTTACAAGATTTACCGTTTCCCGAAGCATACTGTCTGTCGTCCATACGCGCCCCTGAACGTATGGCAGTTTCCTTTCTTTGAAAAATTCCGCCAGTTTGTCCGTGTTTTTTATTTTTATGTAGTCCTGCGGTTCTGCAAAATAATAGGACAGTCCTTCTCCCCGGTATGCCTCCGTTGGGAGAATAAACTTTCCATCGGTTGCTTCTTTGTCCAGACTGCCGCACGAGCCAAACATGATAAAGACGGATGCTCCTGTTAAATGATTGACTTCGGCAATCATTCCGGCTGCAAGAGCGGAACCAATTGGTGTCAGGTAGAAAGCAATCGTTTCTTCCTCATATGGCAGAGTCCAAACCGGTATATTTCCATTGCATGCTCTTACTTCTGCAATCTGTCGGCATGGGAATTTTTCAAGCATGTATTCATATATTACTTTTGAAAAAATTACCATACATTTTTTTACCAGATGCTGCTTCTCCCCATAAAAATTCTCCAGCTTTACAATCGGCTCGCTGTTGATATCATAAGAATCAATAATCATTCTGTTTCCTCCATAAATTTTATTTATCTTTACCAAAAAGTCCCATATCCACCACCCTTACTGCGCAGACATGAGACTTCCGTTTTTATTTTTGCATTACTTCAATAACACATTCATGTTTCTTCGTTTTTTTATTATAATTGATACCGGCAAGCATTCGAACCACAGAATCTTTCAGGCCATCCATATCCATTTGAATATAAATTTTTAAGGCCTCATACGTTTCCGTCTGGTTCCAATAGGTTCCGAATTTGTGGCGCAGCATGGCTTCTACCACAGATTTCGGGCTATACATGGAATAAATTTCGTCTCCAGTCTGCCGATGCGTAATCAACTGATAACCATCGTACCACGTTTTTGCTTCTTCAAAACTCATCTCATATTTTTCACAGAGGGCAGATATCTCCTGCTCTGTGAAGCCAAAATATTCCGCCAGATCACCGGGATCTGTCATGGAATACTCGGTAAATATATTTAGTGCAGAATAAGAACCATTTTTGTTTGTGAACTTTTCTTTTTTCAGACTTTTCAGCAATACCTTTCGATTATATACATGCGTATTCCACAGTATTTCCATGCTTCTGAATTATTTTCATTAAATCATCAGCCTGCATCCAAACGGTTGCTGTATTATCATTTGGATGAACACCAATTTTATTTCCGACAAATTCCACGTCCATGAAGACTTGAACTCTGTGTTCGGCATCGTTTAGAATACCAAGCGGCGTAACGGCACCGGGTATCAGTTTCATAATATCAAATAATTCCTCCGCAGATGCAAAAGAAAGTGCACGCAGACCACGTTGCCTGCGAAACGCTTTCAAATCTACTCGCTTGTTCCCTTTCATCGTTATCAAATAATAATTACGTTTTTTATCGTCGCGAACAAATAAATTTTTAGCGCCCCACTCTGGATATGGCAAATCAACAGCATCTGCTTCTTCCATATTGAAAACTGCCTTATGTTCCGTAATTTCATACGCTATATTTTGCCTTTTTAAATAATGATATATCTCTATCTTATCCATACTCTTTTATCTCTGTAAACTGAAATTGAAATATGCCCTTATTTTTCATACTTTTCAATCCGGCATTCATGTTCTTTTGTTTTTTCATTGTAGTTAATTCCCACCAGCAAAAGCTCCCCTGCATAGCATGCAACAGACTCCGGATATTTTCTGTCTCTGATCTGATCTAATGCTGCTCTGACGCTTTTGTCCCATTTCAGTTCCACAACAAGCGCCGGGTAATAATTCTGAAACTCCGGCTTTGGAATAAACACAAAGTCTGCAAATCCACGACCCGCGGGAAATTCGCGGATTGGTTTGAAATAGTATTGCATGGAACTCAAATAGGCAATGGACAGAACACTGCTGAGTGAGTTTTCATTGTTATACTGAATCACAGAAGTATATTCCCTGTGAATTTTTTCAATTTCTTTTGCTACTGCGTTTCCATTCATCTGAATTGTATCTTTCAGAAGCTGCTCTGATTCTTTTTGAAATACAATCAACTCATTCCATTTTTTCCTTTTCGTTGCCAGAATCAATTCCTGACGGATTTCCTCATTCGGAATAAAAGCAGTTCTAAATGTCCGGTCATAGGCCAGATATCCAAGGTGAATCAGATACGTCAGCACATCGTCTTTATTGGCGAAGCTAACGGTATCGTTCTGAAAAGAGGTAACATCAACCGGAACATGATCTCCTGAAAGCATTTCGATTACGGCACTTTTCAGGCCATCAAAATCCATATTGATCAGCGGAACAATCGCCTCATAGGATGCGGTTCCGGACCAGTAGCTCTGGAATTCGCCTTCGAGCATCAGGTTCACAACGGCATTTGGATTGTATACATGATATTTCCCAATCTGATAACCGTCGTACCATCGTTTGACTTCTTCAAACTTCTGACCATATACTTCACATAGTTTTTGAACTTCTGTTTCTGTAAAACCTACATATGGTGCAATCGGCCCGGCATGCAGCATCGAATAATCTTTGAAATTGTTCAGCGCCGACTGTGTCTTTTCTTTTTTTACAGGCAAAATACCTGTCAGATATGCCAGTTGAATATATTTTGTCGGCTCCGTCCCTTTGAACATCGCCCGCAGAAAATTGATATATTCTTCCTGTGTTTTGAGATCCGCCGCCTCGTCACGAATCAGAACATCCCATTCGTCTATAATCACAATAAATTTTGTCCCGGATGCCGCGTTGATCCGCGACAGCGCCTCCGGCAGTGACCGGATTTCTTCTGGAAGTATATGGGGATAATATTCTTTTAACTCCGAAATCGTTTTTTCTGAGATATAAGAAACAATCCGCTCCGGTCCGCCTGCCGGTTCCATACACCATTGGATATCCCAGTGGAGCACATCATACTGATTCAGATGTTTTTCAAAATCCTTTGCCCTGCTGATTTCCAGCCCGGAAAACATTTCTTTCGAACTGCAGCCCTTGCTGTAATACGCGGTGAGCATATTTGCCGTAATTGATTTTCCAAACCGCCGCGGGCGGCTGTTGCAGATATATCCCTGCAGAGTGTTCATGACTTTATTCGTATAAGTCAGCAGTCCTGTTTTATCAACATAAATCTCAGAATTTAATGCAACCGCAAATGCTTCATTTCCCGGATTCAGATAACTTCCCATGCAAATCCCTCCCGTCAACATTTTATATGACTCATTATACTTGATCCCTCTGACTATCACAAGGACAGGATTTTCCCACGCAGCTTCCGGTTTTTCACTTTCGTCCTCCTGTGAGAATCCCATACAATTCCGGTCTTCTGTTTTTCAGTCCGCATTTTTCCCGCTTTCTGCATTTCCTGCATTTCGTTGATACTAAAATCAGACATGTTATTATCCTTCATCCTCGTAAATAATGATTTGAAAATATTGTAACTATTCAGAGCCATGCGAAATGGAAGAAAAATCGCGAATCATGTTTACATGAATGAGCTATTTTTCTGGAATTTCATATGGCGAGATGGGACTCTGAATAGTTACAAAATATTATACCCTATAAATGCTTCAATGGTAAACTTTCATTTTGCCGCATAAAAAATACGCGCCGCATTTCTCATCAAAATCATGAGTATGCGGTGCGCAGTTTTTATTTTGCTTTTTTCTTCTCTCTTTTCACAAAAAGACAGACACATACAACAACAAAAACAGCCGTTGCAGCGATCAGTACCGGCCATACCGGCAGTGGACAGACGCCTGCGCTGATCAGTTTCAGTCCCTGGTAAAGTGTGTATACACCGAAAATTGAAAAGATGACAAACGCCAGTGTATTCAGCAGCCCATCCGGTGTCTTGCTCTTTAAGAGATAGCCGACCAGCATTCCGAGAATATCCGCTGCGAACAGTCCGAGAGAACATCCGATCCATACAACGAATGCGGATCCCATACCTTCATTTGCACCAAAGGTGATTGCGGTAAGCTGTGTTTTGTCTCCGAGCTCTGCTACGAAGAACGTACAGAAAACGGCGAGCGGTGCGAACCGAATTTTGGATTTGCCGCCTTCTTCCTCTTCCTCGTCATCATCACCGGAAATGGTGGATGCTGCGAAGTAAAGAAATGCGAGTGCTGCAATCGTCTTAATCAGCCAGTCCGGAATGAATTCGCTGACGAGGCCGCCTGCGAGAACCGCCATTCCATTCAGTACCAGAATCGCGGCTGCGGTTCCCAGGATAATGTCTTTCAGCTTGTACTTCGAAGTAAGCGCAATCAGCATGAGCTGCGTCTTATCGCCCATCTCTGCGATGAACTCGGTAAGAAACACCTTTAGAAATAACACCATTTTCCATTCCCCTTATCTTATAATGATATAAATGGCATATGCGGCATAAAATGCGACCATACAGAAACCTTCGACTCTTCCGATTTTCTTTTTGGTTCCTGCAAAAATCCATACACATACCGTGAATACGATCAATACACACAAATCAATTATATTTTCCGTAATGATGGCCATCGGGCTGATTGCGGATGCAATGCCAAGTACCATAAGAATGTTGAAGATATTAGAACCGATCGCGTTGCCAAGTGCCATATCAACTTCATTCTTTCTCGCAGCAACGATAGAAGTTACGAGTTCCGGAAGGGAAGTTCCGATGGAAACAATGGTCAATCCGATCAGAGTCTGGCTCATTCCGAGATCGCCTGCGATTCTCGCTGCGGCATCTACGGTCACATCTCCGCCGACTGCAATGGCGACTGCTCCGCCGACGATGAACACGATACTCTTCGGAACGGAAAGCAGTTTGATATCCTCATCGGAACCGCCTTCAATTTCGACTTTTTTTCCTTCCCTGTTTGCCTTTAACGCAATCTGAACCATGTAGACAATATAGCCTGCGAAAAAACCAATTAAGATCACGCCGTCCAGGTGACCGAGCATCATACCGGATTTATCGCCGAGTCCGCTAATCCCCAAAACCATTAAAAGTCCGGCGCAGATCAGGGACAGCGGGATGTCTCTTTTGATGGTTTCCTTTGCAACTTCTACAGTAGTCAGTACGGCACAGACACCGATGACAACCATCAGGTTAAAGATATTGGAACCAATGACATTACTGACGGCAAGCTCGTTGTTGCCGGTAAGTGAAGCTGATACACTGACCGCGGTCTCCGGAAGTGATGTTCCCATGGCAACAATGGTCAGTCCGATGATGATCGACGGAACGTGCAGTCTCTTTGCTGCGCTTGAGCTTCCTTCTACGAAAAAGTCCGCACCTTTGATCAGCAGGACAAAACCGATGACGAGACAGACAAGCACAAGAGCAAACGGGGCGTTGTTGATGAAATTTTCCATGTTTTCCTCCTTTGTTTTCCAAGCATATATTCCAAAATAGTATCGTTAACAGAAGCAGGTTTTACTCATTATCCGCAAAAAAAGACTCATGTATATCAAGGAACATCCGATATGCGATACACCGGTGATTCATCGATATACATGAGTCTCATTATTTAAGATTTGCCAGATTATACTCTTTTCTTATAATCAGAATGTTGACAAATCACACATTCGTGCTAACTACTCCCTCATGGAATATTACATTACTTGATAAATACTATCAAATGTCTTCGGGGTTGTCAACAAAATTTGACTTTTTTATCCGAAAGATTTCAGCCCCGCTTACGAATGCATACCAGTCATGGGTGCAGAATACTTTACAAAATATAACAAACCGAATATCCTAAAACGAGAAAAACTTCATTTTCATGATAGTCCATTTTTAGACTGATCTATCTTTTCTATGGTACTCACCTCTCTATTCGTCCTGTGTTTCCATCTCTTCGAGTTCCAGTTCCGTTTCCATCATGCGTTCCAGCAGGGATTCCTGTGTCTGATTTTCTTCGTCTATTTTCGTCTGAAGCTCCATCAGCCGTTCGTAATCTGCGGAAAGTTCCGGGTCCATCATTTCCAGTTGAAGTTCTGACATTCTGCTCTCACTCTCCGCAAGCTGCTCCTCGTATTTTTCGAGCTGCCGTTTTAAGCGGGACAGAATTTTTCCCGGGTTATAATATTTCTTTTTGTCAAACACATCATCCAGCGTCGGAACGTCGGCCGGTTTTCGTACAGCTCCTCCCGCATTTCCCGTTTCTCTGCCCGGCGTCTGCCGTTTGATTTCTTCGAGATACTGTGCATAATTCATTTCGTAAAATTGTACGTCGCTCTCGCCGAACTCCAGAATACCGGTTGCCACCTGGTTGATGAAATAACGGTCGTGCGATACGAACAAAACGGTTCCCTCGTAGCTGGTCAGCATTTTTTCCAGCGCTTCTTTTCCCGCCAGATCCATGTGATTCGTCGGCTCGTCCAGGATCAGGAAATTCGGTTTCGTATAGAAAATCCGGCAGAGCTCCAGCCGCACTTTTTCACCGCCGGAGAGCTGCCCCATTTTCTTTTCGACATCCTCACCGGAAAACAGAAAGGCTCCCAGTGCGCTTCGGACATCGTTGCGAAGCAGGTTCGGATAAAGACTCCAGAAATAGTCGAGCACCGTCTGCTCCGGGTCGAATTTCTGGTTGACTGCTTTGTGCTGATCGAAGTAGGCAAAATCCACGCGGTTTCCAAATTGATAACTTCCGCCCAGTGGATTGATTTCGCCCACAACGGTTTTCAGAAGCGTCGATTTTCCTTTTCCGTTTTCTCCGATGATCACAATCCGTTCTGCTTTTTTGATGACGGCCGAAACCTCGCTCAGGACGGTATCGTATCCGATTTTCAGTTTCTTCATCGTGAGCACATCCGTATAGCTTTCGCGTACCGGATGGAATAAGGCGTGGAATGTCCTCGTGTCAAACCGCCGCGGTTTCTCAATTTTTACCATGTGCTCGATCGCCATTCGTTTCGAACGGGTGGCCGCAACTTTTGTCGGTGTGTTTTTCCATTTTTCAATCCACGCCGTCAGACGCTCGATTTCCTTCTGCTGCGCTTCATAGTCTTTTTCCTGTTTGATCTGTGCTTCTTCTTTTTGTTTCACAAATGCCGAATAATTTCCCGGATACCGTTTGATGTCACCGTATTCGATTTCATACGTCACATCAATCACGCGGTCCAGAAACATGCGGTCATGTGATACAATGATAACGGCATTTTCGTAGCTTTTCAGATAATTTTCCAACCACTCCACTGCAGCGATGTCGAGGTGGTTGGTCGGCTCGTCCAGAAGCAGGATGTCCGGGCGCTGTAAGAGGAGCTGAATTAGGGCAATTTTTGTCTGCTGTCCGCCCGAAAATTCACCGATCGGTTTTTCCAGATCTTCGAGCGCAAAACCAAATTTCTGGAACATCGTTTCCATATCTTTTTTCCAGCTGTACCCGTGCAGACTCTCGATTCTCCGCTCCAGAAAATCGTACTCCGCCAGCAGCTTTTTGTGATCTTCCGTCTCGGCGAGCAGCTTTTCGATTTCCTTTTTTCGTGCCTCGCACGCAAAGACTTCTGAGAAAGCCTTCTCCAGCTCCTCTTTTACCGGCACATCTCCATCGGTAAAATTAATCTGGCGCAGAAAACCGATGTTCTGTTTTCCGCTCATTGTAATCCCGCAGGTCTCGTCGCTGTCCAGATTACTCATCTCAATATCCCCGGCAATCAGCCGCAGCAGCGTCGTTTTTCCACAGCCGTTTCTACCGACAATTGCAATTTTTTCTGTATCGTGAATTTCGAAATTCACACTGTTTAAAATCGTATCCGCGCCAAACTGTACTTTTGCATTTCTGATCTGATATCTCATGTTTTATACCTTTTCTGTTGTGTGAACCTCACAGTCGGTATTTTCACGGAGTCTGACATGTCGAAAATAGTTCGACTGTGACCTACCTCATGTCAGTGGAGGATACCGATTTCTCTCCGCCCGCCACTGCTGTTATGTTTCTTTTAACAATTCATCCCACCGCTTTAGAAGCGGGGGACTTCTTGTCTACTGATGTTAAAATTCTGCTTCCATTATACCGTCTCCGCCCTTCGTTCTCAATGCCAAAAATTTTTCGAATCAAATTTGGTACGCCTGCGGCATAAAAATATCTCTGTTTTACTGATTTGCTCCAGTAAAACAGAGATATTTAACTTCCTATATATTCCGAAAGTCCCTTACGCAAAAATACTACTCATGAGTAGTATATAATATTCTTCTCTTTTTTTCAATGCTGTCTCTTAACAGATTTTCCCAACCAGCACTACAATCCCAGCTGTCACAAGTGCAATGATCAGATACAGAATCGTCGCCAGGCCTCGTTTTGTCAGCACGGTTTTCCATGGTTTTATGTACGGAATCCCTTCCATTCCTTTGATCTCCCATATTTTACTGTGTCCAACCCACACCCGGTCAAGCATAATTCCGTCGAACCAGTTCATCACCACAAGGAAGAGGTAGGATTGGAGATATGCCGTCTTGAAATCGGTGACTTTATTCCAGACAAAAATGATCGCGATCAGCACCACGAACAAAATGATGCAAAATGGAATCATAACCTGCTTTCCTTTTTTCATGACCGCATCTTTGTCGATCAGTCCACGTTTATCGGCTTCTTCTATATATTCCTTTGGATAAAAATAAACACAGTTCATTCCATCATTTCTTACCAGACACTTTACCATCAGAATAAACAGAAGACAGTATAATATGTTTTGCAACAACAGCATCTCACATTCCTCCTCAGACTACCGTTTATGTTTCTTATAGCTTCATGTTAGTTCAGGCTAATCACATTGTCAAGAGGACTTGCTGTTTTTACATTAACACTGCCGCAATGGATAAATTATAATCGTTTATAAAGCAAAAAAAGAAACGAGCAAGTCCTGTCAGGCATAAACCTTACCCAGTGAAAACCCATTTCTTTTTTAGACAATGTCAAAGATACCATACTTCTTTCTCCCATCGAACTTTCTTTACACTCGTCCCTCATTTATTTTACAATTTCTATTTCAGATTGCAAAACTCATCCGCCGTCAGCTCATAGTCGACAGAAGATTCCATTTCCCCCAGCTGATTTTTCCAGGAATTGTAATGGACTGCGGTTTTGCGGAAGCCGAGTTTCTCGTAGACATGCTGTGCTCTTGTGTTTTTGAGGTTGGTATCAAGAAAAATAACGTTGGCTCCCATGCGGAACAATTCTTCTATGAGCATGCTCAGTACAACTCTTCCAATGCCTTTTTCCTGGTAATCGGATTCGCAGATTTTGATTCCGATTTCATATCGATGATTTTCGAATACATAGAAACTCATTTCGCCGATTCGCACATCGTTGTATTCTATGATGAGTCTTCGTCTTGTTTCATCGCTGTCGTCGGCAATCTGTTTTTCAATTTCCGCTGCGCTTGTCCCAAGCCCGTTTGGAAATCCGGCGTGGGCCATGACGGTTCCATCGTTCCACCAGACGGCTAATTGTTCACAATCTTTCTTTTCGGCATTTCTAATGCACAGCTGATTGTATTTTATGTTCATTTCTTCTCTCTTTCTCTGCAATCACTTACAGCTTAGACTCATACCATTCCTCCGCCGTTTTCTCAAATCCGACCGACTGGAACATGCGCTGGCTTTGTCCATTAAAAGAATAAATATTGGCTTTTACCCGCTCCATTCCCTTTTCTCTTGCAAGCTTCAGCATCTCCAGAACGCACCGTCTTCCAATATGCTGATTCTGGTATTCTTTACAGACAACGACAGCGATTTCACTATTCTCTCTCAGCGAAACATCTCCCACCAGCACGCCCTTATATTCTATATAATAGCAGTCACCGTGCGCGGTAAGATAATCATACATCCGATGCAACAGCTCCACATCATACGGCTTCTCCCGGTTGTCCACCTGCCTACACACGTCCAGATCCTGATACCACGGAAGAGAGGCCTCGTCATTCCTGTAATATGGGATCAGCCGGAGTTCATTGTCTATGATTCGTTCGGTCATTTTGGTTTGGCTCCTTGTTTTTTGATCTTAAAGTGCTGCAATTTCCTCTGTAATTTCACAGACACTCTTATTACTCGTATCAATTTTTACCGTATCAAGTACCTGATACATCTGAATTCGTGCAATGCTTTTGTCCATAATCTCTTCCGTACGAATCTTATTTGCGATGTCGGATAATAACCGCTTCCGCAAATTTGCTTCATCCACGATCAGCGAAATTTTAATCACTCTGCATTCTTCCGTGTCCAGCTTACTGACGATTTCATCAACAATACTCTGCTCATGCATCACCCAGCAGAAAATAACGTTTTCATAAGCGCTGCAATGCAGAAAGTTATTCAGCAGATAACAGATGTTGTCCATCACCATCTCTTTCGTCTCATCCGTCACCTGAAACGGATCGGCGTCCCAGCACCAGTCGCCGTCAAGAAAAACGCTGTTCGCCAGATCTTTTTTCAGCTGCTGACTTACCGTCGTCTTGCCAACGCCCATCGTTCCGCCGATCAAATATAATGTTTTCATTTTTCTCTCCCCATAACACGAATGTCCGAAAAAATATCGTTTTCAAAAAGGATTTCAAATCCATCTGCCGGCTGAAATCTGCCATTCAGGATTTCTTTTCCATGGAAGGATATTTTTCTTACTTTGTTTTCCGCATCTTTCACTTCAATTTCACAGTAAGAAAGCAAATATGCACAGATCGCCGTCGCATGAGAAACCACGAGTGCTGTTTCTCCTTCTTCCATCTGTCCGACGATAGAATCGATCGCGGTTTTCATCCGCACCTTCACTTGATTTAACGATTCCCCGCCCGGATTGCGAAAATCGTGATCTTCATACTGTTTCAGCCAGAAATCCTCCCTGGCATCCCCGATCGTTCTTTCATGCAGCTCCTTCACAATGACCGGGTGATCTGCGATGAATTCAGCCGTTTCCATTGCTCTCCGATAAGGTGAAGAAAAGCATCTGTCCACATTTGAAAATATATTTCTTTTTGATACAGCAAGCGCTTTTCCCTCTTCCGATAGAGGAATCTGCTCATTCGGTATATCCCCTTTTTCCGGGATGGAATGCCTCATTAAAAATATTTTTTTCACTTCACTCTCCCCTGCTGTTATTCCTAAAGTTTTTTAATCAAAAACATCTCCATCGGCTTTTTTCCATATCCTTTTTCTGATGTTCCCCAGCGATAAAAAGCATGGTGCAAAACGGAGTATTATCCCAGAAAAGATTATATTGCAGCAATCAAATGTTTCCAGCGGACCTGCTCTTGTGGATATTCTTGATAAACTGATACGAATGGATGTTGTTGCAAAAGAAGCTCCTATTAACGATGAAAATGATGTGTCGCACGGACGGAAGCTTCCCACAGTTCCACCAGCGTTTCCATCCGCGGCATTCTCTCCTGTACTTCATATATTGTTATCTTACTCATCTTCCTTCCACAGCTTTCCTTCTTTATAATGTTTCCTGCAAAGCGCCACATAACTCTCGTTCGATCCAAGGAAAATCTGCGCGCCTTCCCGAACGATTTTTCCGTCTGCGTATCTCGTATTGCACTGCGCCCGTCTTCCGCACCAGCAGACCGTTGGGACTTCCTCGATGATGTCAGCGATTTCCATCAATCTTCTCGAACCCGGAAACAGATGTGTCTGGAAGTCCGCACGCAGACCGTAGCAGAGAACCGGAATCCCATAAAAATCCACGATGTCCGAAAGCGTATCAACTTCCTCCGGAGAAAGAAACTGCGCCTCGTCGATAAGAACCGCATCCACTTTCTTTCCGTGATACCGGTATTCCCCGCTGTCTGCACTCCAGGTCTCTGAAATTTCTTTTAAAAATTCATCCACATATTCCGCCGGTGCCTCCAGCCCGATGCGGGACTTGATTTCATGTTCTCCGTCGCGGTTGTCCGTCCGCGGCTTCAACAGGACAGCATACTGCCCGCGCTCCTCATAATTATAGCGAACCATCAAAATATTAGCAGATTTCGAACTGCCCATCGCGCCGTAGCGGAAATATAATTTTGCCATTGTTTTTCGTCCTTTTGTCTTTTCTTATTCTTTCAGTTCTTTCCGTAAAAACGACTCCTCATCAAGCCAAGTCTCTTAAAAATCATCGCCTTCTATTCCTTCCTCATTTTTCTTTGAATCACCCACCGAACCGCCAGCGTCACCGCAATCAGAACCGCCGCAATTACGCCATCCCGCAGAATCCCTGTATACCACGGTGCAGACCACGTCTCATACAAACCGGGGTGTGCTGTGTAGTCATAATACGTATAAACGCTCTTTCCAAGAAACACGCCAACGACACACCACAGAAAAATTCCGGAAATTTTATGGATTGTTTTCATTGCTCTGCCCCCATTTCTTCTCTATAACAGAAAACTACCGACAAACCTGCTTTTATCGATAGTTCTCTTACCTCTCAAGCACTCAATTTAAGCTTTCCACTCTACACCTGTGCTTTTTCTCCGTCTTTTCATACCCAATTCCCACAGCCAGTATTTTTCCTGTATACTTTTTCTGTTCTGCAAGCCGCGGCACAAATTTTAATGCATACTTCCTGTCTTTGATCTGCTGAATTGCTTCTTCCGGAGTGTGGTCTACTTTTAGTTCAAGAATAATTCCATCTGCGGTCAGATCATATGGATAGAAAATAAAATCCACATACCCAACTCCCGCCTTATCCTCACGCTCTACCCGGTAACTGTCACGCGCAGCCAGGTATACCAGATTGACAATGGCTGACAATTCTGTCTCATGGTTGTACGACAGCAGCGGAACTTCCGTATCGTGCACCAGTTCCAGAATTTTTTCCATCGTATGCGTATCTCCCGCCAGAGTCGCTTTCAGCATTTTCTCGGACTCTTTCGCCAGACGATATACATATCCCAGAGATTCATTCTTCATCAGCAGCTCATCAAACTTCTCCATCAATTCCCTGTTCGGAATAGACACTTTTCCATTCAAATAGCTTAAAAATCCATACACCACCATCGCAGAGTAAATTTCATCTCTCGTAGACAGGTTCATGGAAGTGGCCGCATATTCCTGTATTTTTGCCGAAACTGACTCTCCTGCTGCCATCAGTGCAAGGTCATCCCTGACGTCGGATACATTATTTCGAATGTAATAATAAATTTCATCATATGGACCTGAGCTGGTCCAGTAATTTGCCAGATTGTTAAACTGTAGTGCAAAAACAACGGAGCGTGGATTGTATACCCGCTCTCCCGATTTTGTATAATAACCGTTATACCAGTCTCGCAGACCTTTTCGCGTCACATTTTTTATTTTTCTCTGTTTTTCGCATTCTCTACAGTACCTTTCATACAAATCATCCACTTCGTCATCTGTAAATCCAAAGTATGTTCCGAACATTGGTGAATTTACCATCGTGAACTCCGCAAACATATTCAGTTCCGATCCGCTGGAATATTTCGCAATCGGCAAAATTCCCGTCATATACGATAAAATCACATAGGGACGGTCCTTCAGCAGATTACTTAAAAATGCCACATACTTTGCTTTATCCGCTTCTGTTATAAATCCCCTGTGAAAAATAAAATCCCATTCGTCCAGAACAAAAATAAATTTTTCGCCATGATACTGTTGAAAGATCTCTTCCAGAATATCTCCAATCGCATCTGTTTCACTGGTTTTTGCATCCGGATACGCTTCCCGCAGATCACTGATCAGAAGTTCTTCCACACGCTCGATATACTGTCGGTAAGATTCACAGTTTCTCGGCATTTTACTGAAATCAATCCGAATGACGTTATACTTGTTTTTGTATTTCTGGCAGTCATCCGCTTCTGAAATTTTAAGCCGGTCAAAAAGTTCACCTGAATCAATACCCTTCTGAAAAAACGAGCTGATCATATTGGCCGCAATTGTTTTTCCAAATCTGCGCGGCCTTGTGACGCAAAGATGGCGATTCCCTGCAGCCACATAGGGAAACAGTTCCTGCAGCAGCATTGTTTTATCCACAAAATACGGGCTGCGGCTCTCACTCTGATACAGGGTATACGGTGTCTGACTGTTTAAATAAGCTCCCATTCTGCGCCTCCTCTTTTCATACGTTCCATTATTTTTTATTATAACCGATCCCGCTCTGTTTTCCAATTAAAAAGGCAGAAGAAATGAAACCTTTTATCCCGTTTCCATTTCCTCTGCCTTTCTTACATTTCTTTCCTCTTCTGATTCCTCTTCTTCCGCAGGTTCTCTTTCTTCTGCCGGATTTCCCCCGCCTCCTGTTCGCTGCTGATGCGGATGGTTTTCACGACGAAGAGTTTTCCTTCATCCGAATGTTTCATGCGGGCTTTGCCTTTCAAATATCCGTGCTCCGGGCACCAGGCTACGCAGTAGTAGTTTTTCCCGCCGGCCGAAAACCAGCGTAAGCGTTTTCTTGCCGTTTTCCCGCAGATGCAGCAGTGCGTGCTGCAGACCTCGCGGTCGTGCATGGCTTCTTCTTTTGTGTCGAATTCGCGGGAGATGAATTTCGTGTAGCCATTATAGACGGCGTGGATCTCCTCTTTTTTCGATTTCGGGTTCTGATATACGTCGATCGAGTCGTACGCCAGCACAACATCCATATCGATGCGCGCAAAAATGTCGGCCGTATATTTTGCATCCGAAAGCGCCTGATGAAAATGCTCGTCCTTCGGGAGATGGAGGAAGTCGGCGGCGTACTCGAGCGCCCGGCGGCTCTTCATCGTTTCGTACTGGATCGCGAACAGTTTCTGTACATCGTAAAAATGAATCGGCCCGCGGATCAGCGACAGGAGGTTATAAAATTTCATGTTCCGCTGGAGCTCCGTCAGGTCTCCCGGTCCCCAGGTGCCGAACATGCACGCACCGCCGGAGAATGCAAAAAATTCCTGCACGGCCTGCGCAAATGGGATTCCGTTCTGCAGATCCTCTTCTGTCAGTCCGACGACCTCGCGCGTCCGGTGATGGAGATGCTGGTAGACCACCGGTTTTACAATCCGGTGAAACGTTCCCAGCACATTCCGCTCACCATCCATCTTCACCGCGCCGATCTCAATAATCTCAAATGGCAGCTTCGGGTTCTCTTTTCCTTTTCCATAGGGACACTGGTTCCATTCCAGGTCAAAAATCACATAGTCCATTGTATTGTCAATCCTTCATTCTGTGTCGTCTGTCCCTATTATAAATGATTTTGATATAATGAGCAACTATCTGGCAATTCCATTCTCCGCCCATTCTGGCAATTTTCTTCTTATGCATTACATTTCCCATTCATTTCATCCCGTTCTCTTTCAAACTTAACGCTTCTTTTATTGAAATCCCAGGGTAAATCCGATATAATATTTTTAACTCCGGCCTTCGTTTTTACTCAAAAAAATCACCTGAAAAAGCCGGAAATATTACGAATTTAGATGAGCATCCGATATGAAAACAAAATTAACGCAAAAACAGATTCGATTTCAGGCGCTTCTGCTGTTTTTTATTACATTTTTTCTTGTCGAGCTCTGCGCCGTTTTTCTGTATCAGAATCAGTTAAAGGAAGCAAAGCTGAAAGCTGACTATACCGCACAGACGACCATCGGCCGCGTGAAATCGCAGTTAAACCATTATCTTGCCGAATCCAATCTGATGAAACACATGATTGAAGCCGGTTATACCGTCAATGACGAAGAGTTTTCCGTCCTCTCCTCGCTGATGCAGGACGACCAGAATGTCATCAAAGCACATGAGCTTGCAAAGGACGGCATTGTCACACTGATTTATCCGATGAGCGGAAACGAAGCCGCACTCGGACTTAACATGCTCGAGCATCCTGCCCGGAAACAGGAGGCACGCCTTGCCAAAGAGAGCGGCGAATACACGATTGCAGGACCGTTTGAGCTGCAGCAGGGCGACATCGGAGCACTGCTCTTTGACCCGATTTATACCACCGATGCCAACGGTGACCAGACCTTCTGGGGCTTTTCGATTCTCGTTCTCGACTGGGAATCGTTTCTGAACGAAATTGAACTGGATACACTGGAAGAAGCCGGCTACACCTACGAACTCTGGAAAATTTCTCCGGCCACCGGCGAACACGTTTCCATCGCACACTCCGGCAATTCCCGGCGTTCCGATGCCATCGAAGTTCTCTGCACCGTGCCGAACGACACCTGGCATTTTGAAATTGTACCGAAAAACGGCTGGCTCAGTCCGCTGCAGGTTTTTGTTTCCTTTGCACTCGGACTCATCCTTTCCCTGCTTGCCTCTATTGGTTTTCTGCAGTTCCAGATGCGCCGCTATAAAGACGAGATTCACGCAGCAGAACTGGAAAAAGCCGTACAGGAAGCACAGTCTGCCAACGAAGCAAAAACACGTTTTCTGTTCAACATGAGCCACGACATCCGAACTCCGATGAATGCCATCATCGGTTTCTCGGATCTGCTGGAAAAGCACATCGACGAGAAGGACCGCGCGGTCGACTACATTGCAAAAATCAAGTCCTCCAGCAGTTTTCTGCTCTCCCTGATCAACTACGTGCTTGAGATGGCGCGCATTGAGAGCGGTAAGGCCTCGCTGAAAATCGAGCTCGGCAGCTACAGCGAGCTGATCAATTCCCTGAATGCAGTGTTTGAGCCTTCGTTAAAAAGCAAAAAGCTTTCCTATCTCTGTTACAACACGGTGGAACACGATGCCATCCTCTGCGACCGGACAAAAATACGGGAGATTCTGCTGAATATCATCAGCAACTCCATCAAGTATACGCCGGAGGGCGGAAAAATTTTCGTAAAAATCGAAGAGACACCGGCACCAAGGAAGGGCTTTGCCTCCTACCGCATCACCGTGAAGGACAACGGTATCGGCATGAGCAAAGAGTATCTGCCGCATATTTTTGAAGAATTTACAAGAGAACATTCCTCCACCGAAAGCCACATCACCGGAACCGGCCTCGGCCTTCCGATCGTCAAATCCCTCGTGAATCTGATGGGCGGAACGATCGATGTGGAAAGCGAACTCGGTGCCGGAACAATAACTACGGTCTGCCTCACGTTTGGACTTCCGACCGAAGAACAGCTTGCGGCTCACCAGCATAAAGACGAGATTCTCGAGCAGTCCCTGCAGACGCTTTCCGAAAAACGTGTGCTGCTTGCCGAGGATAATGACCTGAATGCAGAAATTGTACTCACCGTTCTGGAAGAAAACGGCATTCACGCCGAGCACGTAAAAGACGGCGCCCTCTGCTTAAAAGCAGTCCAGAACGCACCAGAAGATTATTACAATGTTATTCTGATGGATATTCAGATGCCGAACATGAACGGCTATCAGGCCGCAGAAGCGATCCGTGCACTCCCGGGAAAACGCGGGGAAATCCCGATTGTCGCCATGACGGCAAACGCGTTTGAAGAGGACCGCCGAAAAGCACTGGAATCCGGCATGAACGCCCATATCGCGAAACCCGTTGACGTTTCGGTTCTTCTCGAAACACTTTCCAGGTTTTCATGACCTTTACAGATCCCGATGCACCGCGCCTCTTCTATGGAATTTTAACTTCCATCGACGATCAGAAACCCAAAAACAAATAATATGCATGAAAAAAGGAGCGTTCCCGTAAAGAGAACAGCTCCTTTTTTCATGCGCCGCAGCGGACGCTTTTATTTCTCGTTTTTCAGCAGCTCCAGGTTTTTGGAGATCAGCTCGCATCTCTGTTTTACGCAGTCCGGGGATCTGTGCGGATCCTGCGGTGTGTTGAACAGATAGTCCTCGAGTTTGTCGATTGTGGTGGTTGCTACATGCATTCTTGTATCGCAGGATGCATAGTAGATGTAAACCTCTCCGTTCTCACGCGCAATCGCGCCGTTTGTAAATACAACGTTGGAAACGTCTCCGACTCTCTCTTTTCCAAGCGGAACCAGGAATACACCGGACGGCTCTGCAATGACTTTGGACGGATCGTTCAGATCAGTACCGAAGACATACAGAACGTAGCGAAGGCCTGCTGCTGTATTTCTTACACCGTGTGCAATGTTGATCCAGCATTTCTTACCGCGGATCGGCACTGCTCCGGCACCGTTTTTGGACTCGGTCAGGGTATGATAAATACGTTTGCTGATGATCTTCTCCTCGTCGATGACAGCATGTGTGATATCATCGCAGAGTCCGAAGCCGATTCCTCCGCCGCTTCCGGTCTCAATGAAACCATCCATCGGACGGGTGTAGAAGGCATATTTTCCGTCTACGAACTCCGGATGCAGAACAACGTTTCTCTGCTGCGGAGAACGTAAGGTTTTCAGGTTGTCCAGACGCTCCCAGGTCTTCAGGTCTTTCGTTCTTACGATACCAGCCTCAGCAACAGCCGCGGACAGATCCGGATCGTTTTTGTCCTTGCTCTCAGAGCAGAACACTCCGTAAATCCAGCCGTCCTCGTGCTGGGTCAGACGCATGTCATAAACGTTGGTTTCCTCTGCGCAGGTATCCGGCAGCACAACCGGGTAATCCCAGAAATGGAATCCGTCGATACCAGTATCACTCTCTGCAACAGCAAAGAAAGATTTTCTGTCATTGCCCTCCACGCGGACAACGAGATAATACTTTCCATTCAGATAAATCGCGCCGGAGTTCATCACAGCGTTGATGCCGAGACGCTCCATAAAGTACGGATTCGTCTCCTCATCCAGATCATATCTCCAGTGAACAGGAGCGAACTCTCTTGTCAGCACCGGATACTCATAGCGGTCATAAATACCGTTGTAAAAATCTGCTTTTGTGTTCTTTCTTGCCACAAGGCGGTCTACCTTGGCTTTTTCCACATAATACTGTTTATTCAGCATCTTTTAACCTCCCAATTACTTCCATACACATACGTCCATTGTGATACGGGCATTTCCACGGTTCTACAATCGGCTCATGAATCGGGCTTCCGTCTGCATTCACGCACCAGAACCACTCAGACCCCTCTCGTTTGTCGATCACATATTCCTTGATGTAGCCCCAGATGTCTTTTGCCGCATCGAGATACTTTGTTTCCTCCGGTTTTTTCTGCCATGCATTTAAAAATCCAACGACTGCTTCTGCCTGTACCCACCAGACTCTTGTGGTATCATCCACACCGCGCTCGCACTCATTCATCAGCGAATGATTTTTGTATGCCGTGTTGTAGATATTTTCCGCAATCTCTCCGGTGATCGGCAGCAGTTTTTCCCGGTAAGCCGGATCGCCGAGCACTTCTGTACCCCGGTCGATCAGCCAGGAAGTCTCGATATCATGGCCATAAGAATACAGATCAATCAGCGTATTCCATGTCCGGTCGAAGAATACTTCCTGACGGCCTTTTTCTTTGTTATATACTTTATCCGCGAAGAGATCCATCATAAAGCGGAGACGGTCACCGGTAAACGGATCCTTTGTCACGCGGTACAGCTCGGTATATGCTTCGAAAACATGCAGCAGCGTATTCATGGTCTTCTCTGCCATGACGCCATTCTCCGAGAGCTTTTCATTGCTCTCCGGCTTGAAATCGCGGGTAAATGCCTCGAGATAACCGTACTCGTCGGTGCAGTGTGTCTCGATGATCTGCTGCAGCGATTTTGCCAGCTCCAGCGCCTCGGTGTCGCCCGTCGCATCAAAATACGTAGACAGCGCATAAATTGCAAATGCCTGATTGTACGTATGCTTTGTCGTATCGAGCGGTTTTCCGTCGTAGGTGACAGACCAGAACACGCCACCGTACTCGCGGTCCACACACGCCTGTTTCATAAAGCGGTACGCATGCTCCGCATCGGCGCGCAGCTTCTCGTCCTTTAAGGTCAGGTACGCATTCGAGAAAAACCAGAGAATTCTGCTGTTTAAGATGCAGCCCTTCTCATACGTTTTCTGCACGTTCAGATCAAAGTCCTGATAGCCGTAAAATCCGCCGTATTCCTCATCTCTTAAGCCCTCCCAGAACGGAACGATCCGTCCAGTAAGCTCCTGCTTTACTTCCTTTGCCAAAGACTGCATCTTTTCTTTCCTTCTTTCTTATCTTCTTCCAATTTCGGTGTCAGACTCGCGTACGACACTGTTTTTCTTGATATAATCTACAATCAGATCTACGGTTGTGAATGCCAGTCCTACATACGTATCGGCTGCGCCGTAGTAGATCGCGATCTTTCCGGTCTCTGCATCGTGAATGGTTGCGCACGGGAAGGTTACGTTCGGAACGAAGCCTCTCTCCTCATACCACTCTTCCGGTGTCAGAAGGAAGTTCTGGCAGCGGTATTTTACGATGGACGGATTCTCTTTGTCGAGGATTGCGCCGCCGATGCTGTATACATAGCCATTGCAGGTGCCGCTTACACCGTGGTAGAACAGCAGCCATCCTTCGTTGGTCTCAATCGGAGCTGCGCCGCCGCCGATCTTTAAGGACTCCCACCACTCCGGGCTCTTGCTCATGACGTGGCGGTGTTTGCCCCAGTACAGCATATCCGGGCTCTCGGACAGGAAGATGTCACCGAACGGTGTGTGGCCGCTGTCGCTTGGACGGGACAACATCACGAAGTTGCCGTTGATTTTTCTCGGGAAGAGAACGGCATTTCTGTTGAATGGAAGGAATGGATTCTCCACACGTACGAAGGTTTCAAAATCTTTTGTTTTTGCCATTCCGATGGCTGCACCGTAGAAGTCCTGGCACCAGATGATGTAGTAGGTATCTTCTACTTTTACAAGACGCGGGTCATATGCGTAAACCGGCATGAACGGTTTGCCTTCTTCGTCAACGAACTGGATTTTGTTCTCATCGAAATTCCAGTGGATCGCATCTTTGCTTCTTCCAAGGTAGATGTACGGGATTCCGTTTGTCTGCTCACCACGGAATACTCCGATGAACTCGTCGCCGTACGGCATAACGGCGCTGTTGAAGATTCTTGCTACTTCCTTCACCGGATTTCTTCCGATAATCGGATTCTCGCTGTATCTCCATACCGGTGCACCGGAAAACTCAGCCGGGCCTTCCTGCCATGGCATATTTTTGACAGCATCTCCAATAATTTTAACTTCGCTCATTTTTTGAAACCTCCATGAAAAATATTGTTTGTTTATGAGTTGTACTTTGTTTTTTTAAGTTTCTGTTAGTGGACAGAATCTTGTTTTTTAATTCTTTTTTCTCCGAACCGCCGTGTTTTATCACCCTCACGCCCAGTCCTTTAGCTTAATTTTAACATAGATGATTAATTTTTCAACTGGAAATCACTTAAAAAATAAGTTCCGTTAGATACTGTCAATTTTTAAGTGACTTTGTTGTGTAATATGTACAAAAACGGGGCATTTCAAAATGCCCCGTTTCTTAATTTATAATTCAGTTATAAAAATCAAAGCTTTACGCTCTCTTTCGGCACCAGCTGTCCGGAGACAATTTCCATATTTTTGCCGGATGCCGCGCCGCGGATCTGCTTCAGCGCTTTTTCGAGCGCTACTTTTACCATCGCCTTCGTATTGATCTCATACGAAGTGATCTTGAGATCCGGGAAACCCGGATACAGGTAATTGTCGAAGCCGACAATGGAAACATCCTCCGGCACGGAGATGCCGCGTTTTTCCAGCTCGAGCATCAGAAGGCCGGCGGTCAGGTCGCAGTTGCAGACGAACGCTTCCGGCATCTGTTCCGGGAGATGAATTTCGATCTGGCCCTGCTCATCACGGTCCTCCAGAATCCATTCCGCCGGTGTCACATCGCGGTGTTCCAGAACAGCCTTGGAAAAACCGCAGTACCGATCCATGATACTGCTGGAAAAATGAATCGAACCGACAAAAGCCAGCTTGGTCAGGCCATGCTCATACAGGTATTCCGTCATCAGATACATTCCGTGAAAGTTATCTGCGATCACGGCATCTTTTGCCAGCTCATTGTCGTAGAAATCCAGAAATACGATCGGAAGATCCACGTTTTTCTTCAGATAGTGGATGTAATCGCGGCTCGTGTCTCCCATAAGGATCAGTGCATCGACGGTCTGCTCCTTGGCGATGCACGGCACGATCATCTCATCTTCCATCTCCTGTTTCAGGATCTCCACGGTCACCATACAGCTCTTTTCCGTCGCCGCCAGTGCCATCTCCTGATACATTTTCCAGTAAAATGTCGTATACTCTGCCAGATACCGTTCCGGAATCACCACTCCGATGCAGCGCAGGCTTTTTCCCTGTGTATTTCTCGCTCCGCTTCCCGGCTGGCGGTACCCCATTTCCTTTGCAATTTCCAGAATCCGGGCGCGCATCTCATCGCTGACCCCTTTCTGTCCTGTAATCGCGTTATGCACGGTGACGGCGCTGACGCCCGCCACCTTTGCAATATCTGCCAATCTTACTTTTGCCATATATGTTACTCCTTAGTCCACTGCGATAAAGTGATACAGTCTGCTGACGAAATCGCCCCAGAAATCTTTCATGCGGAATCCGGCATTCATCAGCATCTCGCCGCTGTAAACCTCATCGGTTCCTTCCAGACGGTATTTTTTCGCCGGATCGAAGCCGCGCAGGCGTACCTTGCGGGACGGCATATTTACCTGTGCCAGCACCTGTACGTAAGTTACAAGCACTTCGTTTTTATCCTCAGAAGCTACTGCCCAGCAATCGGATCTGTGGTTTTCACGGTAGGAAAGAATACGATAATACTCTCCCTCGCGGATCAGTTCATGATATTTGTGATACATCGCGGTCTGCTCCGGAATCAGCTTTCTCTCTTCTTCCGGCAGTTTTGTGATATCAAGCTCATAGCCGAACGTTCCGGCCAGTGCCACATGGCCTCTCGTTGTAAACGGAGTTACACGGCCAACCGTGTGGTTCGGGCATACGCTGACGTGTGCACCCATTGAGCAGAGCGGGTAAATGAGGGCTGTTCCCTCCTGGATTTCCAGACGCTCAATCGCATCGGTGTCGTCGGAGCACCAGATCTGCGGGCTGTAGTAAAGCATTCCAGGATCGAAACGTGCACCGCCGCCGGAGCAGTTCTCCAGAAGCAGATCCGGGAACTCCTGTACCAGACGCTCCTGCATCGCATACATACCGAGCACGTAGCGGTGGAACAGCTCCTGCTGGGAATCTTTGTCCAGGTAGGTGCTTCCCAGGTCGCTTAACTGACGGTTCATATCCCATTTCACGTATTTGATGTTTGCACTGCGCAGGATTTTTGCCACACATTCATACGCATAATCCTGCACTTCCGGGCGGGAGAGATCCAGCACGTACTGGCAGCGGATCTCAGTCGCTTCTCTTCCCGGAATCTGAATCGCCCATTCCGGGTGCTCTCTGTAGAGATCAGAGTCCGGGGAGATCATCTCCGGCTCGAACCAGATACCGAATTCAAGACCGATTTCATTCACTTTGTCAACCAGATTTTTCAGGCCGCCTTTGATCTTCTCTTCGTTGACAACCCAGTCACCGAGGGAAGAATCGTCTTTATTTCGTTTTCCGAACCAGCCGTCATCCATAACAAGCATCTCGATGCCGTCTTTTTTTGCCTCTCTTGCGATATCGAGGAGTTTATCGGTATCAAAATCAAAGTAAGTTGCTTCCCAGTTGTTAATCAGAATCGGGCGTTTTTTGTGGTTGTACGGGCTGCGGATCATATGTCTGCGATAAAATGCATGGTAGGAACGCGTCATTTTGCCAAGTCCCTCGGCAGAGTAGACCATAACAACCTCCGGCGCCTGGAATTCATCGCCGGCTTTTAAATTCCAGCAGAACTCCTCCTGGTTGATACCCATCACCATACGCACGGTGTCGAACTGGCATCGTTCCACCTGACCGATGAAGTTTCCGGAATATACGAAATGCATTGCGTAAACCTCGCCGCGCTCCTGATCCGTTCCCGGTGTTACCATTGCCACGAACGGATGCTCCTGATGGCTGGACTCGCCTCTTCCGGAGGAAACGAGCTGTTTTCCGTAACGGAGCGCACCCTGCTGGATGTGGCGTTCTCTTCCCCAGGATCCATGAAGAGAAAGCATCTCAAAGTCTTCGTTGTCCATATCGAGGCAGGCACTGTAGATTTTCTCTACCTTCAGCGCTTCACTGCCTTCATTTTTCACGCGGACACTTCGGGTGATAACGTTTTCTTTTGTAAAAACAGAGTAGGAAAGGATAACAACAAGATCAAGAACAGGATCTTTGCAGGTGATTTCCAGAGTTTCTACTTCGTCCTCGGTTCCAAAAGAAGCCGGAAGACCGGTCAGCGGGCGTTTTCCTTTGAAAATTTCATAGGAATCAAAGAAAATCTCACATCCCATACGGCCCTGTGCATTTCTTATATTCAGACAGCTCTCACGGTAATCGCCGACTCCTCCGGTCGGGTATTCCATTGGAAAACGGTCGAGGAACGAAGATTTCTCTCTCTTATTGACGGACGGGGTGAACGGCGGCTCATCCATGCGGAGCGGATACAGATCCGGCTCTCCGTGCAGAAGGGGTCCGTAGTAAACATGTCCGACGTAGCCTTCCGGGCTCAGGCCGATCACATACGTCGTATTCTCTGTATTTAACTGAAAAAGCTTTTTCTCATCATAATATAAAATCGCCATTTTCTTCTCCTTATTTCAGGTAAGCTTGATCCGCCGGGCCGATTTTTGTACAAAAAGACCTCACCCGCCGGGCTGAGGCCTTTTTTTGTTTCTATATCACACAGCGTTTAAGCAGTTACCATTGCATTTTTTAATTTTTCCAGTTTCTCGGCTGCATCTTCAAGGGATGTGCCTTTTACGCCGAAATAGAATTTGATCTTCGGCTCAGTACCGGATGGGCGCACACAGCACCATGCGTTGTTTTCCAGCTCATAGTAAAGAACGTTGGAGGACGGAAGTCCGGTCGCGCTCTTCTCTCCGCTTACGAGATCCTGGCGTACATCTGCTTTGTAATCGCGTACGGCAAGAACCTGGAAACCGCCCAGCTCTTTTGGCGGGTTCTCACGGAAGTTGGTCATCATGGTCTGGATCTCTTTTGCACCGTCGATACCTTTTAAGGTCATCGTTGCAAGACCCTCTTTGTAGTAGCCGTACTCCTCGTACATATCCACCATGGCATCCCACAGTGTTTTGCCCTGCTGTTTGTAGTATGCAGCAACCTCGCAGAGCATCATAACTGCCACGCAGGCATCTTTATCTCTTGCATATGTTCCGGCCAGGCAGCCATAGCTCTCTTCCAGACCAAATACATAATTGTGTGCACCGCTCTGCTCAAAAAATTTGATCTGCTCGCCGATGTATTTGAATCCGGTCAGAACCTCGATCAGTGCCACGTTATAAGCTTTTGCGATTGCTTTTGCCATATCGGTCGTAACAATCGTCTCAACGAGTGCCGGGTTCTCCGGCATGGTTCCGTTCTTGGTGCGCTCACGCAGAATATACTCTGCGATCAGCATACCGGACATGTTTCCGGTGAAGCTTACGTACTCGCCGGTCTTGCTGTCTTTTGCATAAACGCCGAGACGATCTGCATCAGGGTCGGTTGCAAGGATGATGTCAGCGTCTACTTCTTTTGCCAGTTTCAGCGCCAGTGTCCATGCTTTCTCGTCTTCCGGGTTCGGGTAAGCCACCGTCGGGAAGTTTCCGTCCGGCACTTTCTGCTCTTTTACAACGTAAACCTGATTAAAGCCAAGCTCGCGCAGAACGCGGCGTACCGGCACATTTCCGGTTCCGTGAAGCGGTGTGTAGACGATCTTCATATCTTTTGCCGCATCTTTGATGATTTCCGGATGAATGCTCTGCTCTTTTAATTTTGCAACGTAACGGTCATCAAAATCGGTTCCGATGACCTGGAACAGGCCTTCTGCTCTTGCATCATCTTCTTCCATCGTTTTAACGGCAGAAAACTCGGTTACTTTTGCTACCTCTGCGAGAATGTTTTTGTCGTGCGGCGGTGTAATCTGTGCGCCGTCCTCCCAGTATACTTTGTATCCGTTGTACTCTCTCGGGTTGTGGCTTGCGGTAATGACGATACCGGAAATGCAGCCGAATTCACGGACAGCAAAAGAAAGCTCCGGTGTCGGGCGCAGGGACTCGAACAGATACGTTTTGATTCCGTTTGCATTCAGGCAGAGTGCTGCTTCGCGTGCGAATTCCGGAGACATTCTTCTGGAATCGTGTGCGATGGCTACGCCTTTTTCCTGTCCGTTCTGGGAAATGATGTAGTTGGCAAGGCCCTGGGTTGCCTGGCGTACGGTGTAGATGTTCATGCGGTTGGTACCCGCTCCGATGACACCGCGGAGTCCGCCGGTACCGAACTCAAGCTGACGGTAGAAACGGTCTTCGATTTCTGCCTCATTTCCTTCGAGTGCTTTCAGCTCTTCTCTGGATGCCTCATCAAAATATGGATCATTGCACCATTTTTCATATACTTCTCTGTAACTCATGTTTGTTATCCTCCCTGTCTGTTGTACTTTATTTAACTTAAGACAGCAGACTTTTTCTGGATTTAAGCTCGTTTCATCACAGCTTAAAGTTACCATTTGTTTAGTCTGCTGTCAACTTAAAAATTAATTTATTTTTTCTAATTCTCTTGGTTCCTGATAAAGCTCTTTTAGATCACTGAGAACCTGTACTTTTCCTTTGCGGTCTGCGGTGCTCCAGGCTTTTCGTCAGTTCCATGACAGCCTTCATATAGCAGGCATGATCCTCTCTTAACCGGCCATACCTTCCGCAGCGTTCCGCGCAGACGGTACATCATATTTTTCAGTGCTCCGTACGGATTTTCACTCTCCTCATCCGTCCAGAGTGCTTCGGTTAACTGTTCCAGTGTTACGATGTGGTTTTTGTTGCAGATCATATAAACCAGCAGCTTTGTGATCATCGGGGAATGAATCGCTTCCTCGTTGAGGCAGCGTGTTTCATCGTACATGCGGAATCTTCCAAGCAGCTGTACGCGAATCATAAAACATCGTCTCCTTCTAAGAACTCAAGCTCTTTTTCGATCTGAATTGCCGGCAGTGCACTGTATTTCAGATTCTTTGCCCAGCCTTTTTTCTCCTCGGAGAAGCGCTCGCTGATTCTCTTGTAGACGAGTTCGCATCCTCTCTGGCTGCCGCCCTGCAGCAGAATCACATACTGGGACGGGCTGTATTTTGCAAAAAAATCGGAATGACGCAGGCTGCGTTTCATTACCTCAAGCAGCTTTTCGGACATACGGTCAAGGCGCGGACCGCCTTTTGCCGGGTAACCTTTTCCGTCTGTAATGGTGCACAGCATCAGCCACGGCATCTGTCCGTTCAGCTCGGACATACGGTAAACAAGTCGGTAGCAGTCACGGAATCCGGCGAGGGAACAGAAGAATGCTCCGCCCTTTTCTCCCGGGCTCTCCTGAAGATCTGCCTGTACCTCTTCGATCACGCGGTGTCTGCTGCCCATGCGGCTTCCCAGATAGCGGTACTGCTCCACCAGTTTCTCGCTCGGTGTAACGCCAAGCTCTTCAAAGTAATGTTTCGAGGTCTGCTCGTACAGTTTCATGGCCTCTTTGTATCTCTCCAGGCCGATCAGCGCCTGCATCTGGACTGCCTGCCACTCGTCGAACGGATACAGTTCGGAAGCAACAGAAGTCAGTTTCTGCAGCTCATCGAACTCCTCGTTTTTCAGAAGATACTCACTTACTTCTTTCAGTGCATCGGAATATACTTTTTTCAGCTGCGCGCGCTCCGCCTGTACCCACTCTTCCTCGCCGAAATCTGCAAGGAACTCTCCGGTGTACAGCTCCAGTGCTTCGATCATCTGATCCATGCGCGCTTTCTCGTCCGTCTCTTTTCCTGCTTCCAGGATCTTATTTTTGATATCAATCGCATCTACCTCGACCGGCATCGGGCTGGTCCAGTGGTAAACGCCTTTCTGTGTATAAATGTACTCAAACTGCGGAAGTCCTGCCTCGACAAGGCTTCTTTTCAGGCGATGTACGCCGACACGCAGGCTGTTTGCCGCGTCCGCCACATCTTCTCTTCCGTATGTGCTCTCCAACAGTCTTCCTCTGGAAATTCCATTGTCCTTGTTATAGAGGAAAATCTGCAGAAGTCTCATCGATTTTGTTGCCATTGTTTTCCGGAAGGAAATCGGCTGGTCGCCGTACTCCAGGAAAAAACTTCCCATCATGTGTACTTTTAAAAGCGGTAACTGTTCTGTTTGGTTTTTCATTTCTTCGTTCATACTAACTCCTGTATTGCCTGTTGTGCTCTAATCTCTGTGGTCGGTTGCGCTGCGCTCCGCAATCGGCTGCGGTAACGGGCCGGCGGTTCCCTGTTCGTTCATTTCAAAAACAATTACGGACGCCGGATTTCTGTTTTCTATTTTACATCATTTTAATCAAAAATCCTACTATAAAATGTATAAAATATTAACTTTAACACCGAAAAATTCCTGCTTTTTCTTCTTTTGTCTTGTTATCTTTTTGTCAATCCCATCTCATCCGTAAATTGCCCGCATGATTTTAGCCATCAGCCGCCCTGCAGGCGCCGAGAGCACCAGTACTACAGCAAGAGATACCATGCCGCACCCGAGCAGTGCGCGGTTCACAAGTCCCCGTGCTGAGCAGAATCCGAGGCAGAATCCCTTCTTCCAGGGCCAGAACAGCTTTTCCGGTTTCCGGTTGAAAAAATCGAGCACCAGATGGGACAGAAAGCCCACGGTAAAATAAGCGGACGCATCCGGGTAGATGATGTCCACGCACGCCGTCAGCAATGCCAGCGCCGCAAATGAATGCATGAAGGAGCGGTGCGGCTGCTGTTTCCCATAGGCGCAGATCAGCAAAAATGCTGCCGTTCCGGTGAGGAGACGCAGCACGCTGCTGTCGCTTGTGAGGCGGCGGTAAATTCCAAGATTCAGTTTATACTCCGCAAGAATTGTGAGCACCGCAACTGCAACTGTTGCCGTAATAATCTTATCGGCATCGCGGTGCGCCTGTGAAGTGCCGACATCAATGTCACTGATCAAACCGCCGATCGCGGCAGCCCCGGCACCGGCCACAAGCGCGGGAACCGTCTGCGGCTGTAAAACAGCAAGTGCCGCTGCTGTTCCAATAAAAAAATGTGTTCTTCCAAGCATTTGTCTGTTTTTTCCTTTCGTAAAATTTCCTTTATCATAGCACATTCCCGCCCTTTTATGCAACCATTTGTTCGATTCTTTTACGACCGTATGGTCCTATCAGGATCAAAAAAGAACCTCCTGCGACCGTTTATCGCCGCAGGAGGTTCTCCTCTGTTTCTGCCTTTATTCCATACTATTTCCAGGTTATCTTATTTCACGTTTTTCCCTTCATTGTATGAATTTTCATTTGACATTTATCGCTCATTTGAGTTATATCTTTATGCTTCATATACCAGTTCACCAGCAAGATACGTCCGGCACACCGGAATGTCTTTGATCGTGCTCTCATCCACCTCAAACGGATTCTGACCCAGTACGACGAAGTCTGCCATCATGCCTTCTGCGATCTGGCCTTTCACGTTCTCCTCGAAACTTGCCTCGGCACTGCGGATCGTGTAACTGTCGAGTGCTTCCTGTACGGTGAATTTCTGATCCGGCAGGTACGGGCCGACATGGTCGCGCAGCGTTGTTCTTGTGACAGCGCACTGCATGCAGGCGAGGGCATCCGGCAGCTCTACCGGGCAGTCAGTTCCGTTGCTGACGGAGACGCCGTTATTCATCAGCGTCTTCCAGCTGTAGCTTGTGCTCGCAAGCTCTTTGCCGACGCGCTCCTCTACGATATGGTTATCGTAATCGAGGAAGATGCTCTGTGCGTAAACGTGAAGATGCATTTTCGCGATTTTTTCAAGCTGATCGGCTCTTGTGATCTGGCAGTGCACGATGCCGTGGCGGTGATCTTCTCTCGGGTTTTCAGCAAGGGCTTTTTCATAGGCACTTAACACGCGGTCGAGGCACGCATCACCGATCGTGTGAACTGCAGCCTGCATGCCGTGTGCATTGGCGTAGCCGATCATCTCATCCATGGTTTCCTGGGTGAATACCGGGATTCCGCAGGTGGACGGGTCGTCTGCGTATGGGCGACTGAGGAATGCTGTTCTCGCACCGAGTGCGCCGTCGCCGAGCATTTTCAGCGGGCCGATTTTAAAGCGGTCTGTGCCGATGCCGGTCACATTTCCAGCCTCAACGAAACCTTTTAAGGATTCCAGATCGGTAAAGTTGCTCTGCTCGTAAACGCGGACGGTCAGCTCGCCGGAATCCTCGAGTTCTTTGTATGCTTCGTTGACGGTCTGCCACGGAACGGCGCGGTAAACGCAGTAATCATCACTCTGGCTGCTGGTGACGCCGTAGCTGTTCAGGGCTTTGCAGGCGCTGCGGATCATATCTTTGATTTCCTCTTTGCTCGGCACCGGAATGCTGTCGTAAACCGGTTCCATTGCATTGTCGAAGAATCTTCCGTCCGGCTCACCGTTTTCCATACCGATCTCTCCGCCCTCCGGCTGCGGGGTATCTGCGGTGACGCCGAGGAGTTCCAGCGCTTTGCTGTTGACTACGAGGCAGTGGCCGCACGCTCTCGTCGCGCAGATCGGAACTTCAGTTGATACGCGGTCAAGATCGTAGCGGTTCGGCATGCGGTCCACGTCCGTGAAGTAATCCTGATTCCAGCCGCGGCCCATCAGCCATGCGCCGTCTTTTCGCGGATGCTCTTTCTGGAAGGTGTCGAGGCAGGCGAGCATATCTTCCAGGCTTTCGGTATGTGCGGCAAGCTGCGCTTTCAGCAGGGAGCTTCCGTAATTTAAAAGGTGCATATGGCTGTCGTTAAAACCGCTGCAGACGAATTTTCCGCCGAGGTCTACAACTTTGTCGCCGGCTGCTGCAAGGGCATCTGCCTCTGCGCTGCTTCCGGCGAAAACAAATTTGCCGTCTTCTACTGCAAACGCTTCGACAAGCGGCAGTTTTCCGGTGTAGACAGCTCCGTTTTTGTAAATTGTTTTCATATCATTATCCTCCTACTGTCATCTAAATTTGATTCTATTCTTTTCTGCCCATTTGCGCAATATACAAATTCAGACACGCTATTCTCATGCGTGTCTGGATTCGCTTTTGAATATTTTTTATTTCGTTTTCTCTTCGTAGAACAGGCAGGCGTTCTTGTCTACCGTGCCCTGGCCGAAGTTTCTTGCTTTGTAGTCTTTCAGCAGTTTGAAATACTGGTTCGAGAGAATCAGGATCACTGCTACGTTGACGAAGGTCGGGATCGCAGATGTGATATCAACGACAGTCCAGATAAAGCCCTGGTTGTTTGTCTTTACCAGATAGATCGTCCACAGTACGCCCGGCAGAGCGCGGACTGCGTAGAAGATTTTCATGACGATATCTTTCATCTTGCCTTCTTTTTTATACAGATGCTCCAGAATTGCCAGATAGTAGGTGAACCATCCGCCGGAAGTCGTTACAGTGAAAATGACCATGATGACTGCCAGAAGGATGCTTCCAAATTTGCCGAATCCGCTTGCAAATGCACTTAAAGCAAGTGTTCCGCCGTTCGTTCCGTCGGTCCAGTTTCCGCTTAAGATAACGGAAAGTGCGGTGATCGTACAGATAACCATGGTATCAAAGAATACCTCGAAAGATCCCCACAGACCCTGCTCTACCGGATGCGGTGTTTTTGCGGAAGCATGGATCATTGGAGAAGTACCCCATCCAGCCTCATTGGAGTATACGGAACGCGCCATACCCACACGGATAATCTCGCTGACTGCGCAGCCGGCAAAACCGCCGATCGCTGCTGTTCCGGTAAATGCGTTTGTTACGATGGCTGCAAATACGCCAGGAACGCGGTTGATGTTGATGATGATCATGCCAATTCCCATCAAGATATAAAGAACGCTCATAAATGGAACGAGCTTGCTGAACAGACTTGCGATTTTCTTCGTACCGCCGCTTGTAACGACATAGGTCAGAATGCAGAGCAGAACGCCCATCACGATAACGCCTTCTACTTTGAAGCTTCCAAGATTGATATTCTCAATACCGAACGCACCGGCTACGACCTGAGATGCGGTCAGGTTGGAAGAGGTTACGAAGAAGGTGGAGAAAATACCGATGCCGAAGATGAGCGCCGGGATCAGCCACAGCTTGCCCCAGTGGCGCTCCTCGCCAAGTCCGCACTCCATGTAGTAAGTCGGACCGCCGTAGTACTCACCTTTTTCGTTGGTGTGACGGTAGTAGCAGCCGAGGGTAACCTCAACCTGTTTTAATATCATACCAAGCAGAGACGAAAGCCACATCCACATAATGGCTCCCGGGCCGCCTGCTGCAACTGCAGTTGCAACACCGGCGATATTACCGAATCCTACGGTACCGCCGATAGCGGTCGAAATCGCCTCAAACGAGGAAAGCATACCCTTTCCTTCACTTGCTTTGTCTTCTTTCTGGAACAGTTTTCCGCCGGTTCTCTTCATAATCCAGCCAAAGTGACGGAACTGGAAAAATCCAGAACGAACGGTAAAGTACAGACCGGTCAGAATCATCAGCGCGATCAGCGGCACGCCCCAAAGGACACCGTCCAGCCAGTTAAGAAATGCTATCATGTCAAAATCCTCCCTTTTTTCTTTTCCGGCAACAGTTTTCTTCAGACGTATCCTGTAACACCCGTTTCGTCTTTCGTTCTCCAACCAAACAGATTTCCACCCCTGGAACCTTTTGTCACGGTTCCAACTGCAGTACAATAAAAAGAGCAGCGGTCTTCACCACTGCTCCATTAAATCTACGTTCATGAAGCAATAGCTCCTCCACCAGTACGGTGAGAGTGCACAGCCTGTTCGACTGTACCCCAACGCAGACAGTTTTTCGGGAACTGCCCCGTTTCGGCGAATGCTCCTTTCCCTGCCCGTCCCAGACCCCGTTGTCTCAGGACAGCTACTCTTAGCCTTCGCGCCTCTATTGCCGAATATGTATATTGACAGGTATTATCATATGTTTCTTTTCGCTACTTGTCAATCGTTTTTTCGACATTATTTTACAAAAATTTTATATTTTCGAAATTTGTCCTGATTTATTTGACTTTCTTGTCTCCCTCTGACGGCTTCAGCTGGTTGAACTTCCACAGACGCTCCATATAGCCGGACTGCTCTTTGGCCAGCTCTTCCACATTCGGGTTGTAAATGATTCCTTTTACCATTCATTCTCTGTCTGTCATACTGTCCTCCTGTCTGCTGTAGGATCTAAATAAGTATCCCTTCCAGATGATCCATCTCATGCTGGCAGATCTGGGCTGGCCAGCCGGTGAATTTCTGGCGTTGTTTTTTCCAGTTCCAGTCGTAGTATTCGATTTCGA
Source organism: Blautia sp. OM06-15AC (assembly GCF_003481425.1). Taxonomy (NCBI): domain Bacteria; kingdom Bacillati; phylum Bacillota; class Clostridia; order Lachnospirales; family Lachnospiraceae; genus Blautia; species Blautia sp. OM06-15AC. Next base: position 243,871 of record NZ_QULD01000004.1, read on the forward strand.
TGTTCTGGTACCGCTTTGTTTTCCGCACGCCTGGCAGGGAAAGGCAGCCTTCTTCTGTTTCGTAGGGGCCGCTTTTGCGGACGATCACCGGGTTGAACATGATGATGTCGCGGAATCCGGCGTTTACGATGATGATGCGTTTTTTCACGCCGATCATATTTGCCGCCATGCCGACGCATGCCTCGCGGTTTGCTGCCAGTGTGTCCTGCAGATCTCTTCCCACCTGCAGATCTTCCTCTGTCGCCGGGACGGATTTCTGTCCGAGGAAGAGAACGTCTCTCATAATTGGTTTTACCATTTGTGTTTCCTTTCTCTTTCGGCCTTAAAGGCCAAAATCGTTTAATTTTCTATTTGAATCCACATATCGCACGATGTGCATCCGATTACGTTTTTTCCGCCTTTCTGCTCCAATCGTTCTACTGTTCCGCTGCAGAACGGACAGATCCAGTCAATCTGTTTTCCGGCTTTGACGGCCTGCATCATGTTGACGAATTTTGTCGTATCTACATTTTTCGAATTGCAATTCTGCGTCCAATCACCGGAGAGTACTTTTCGCAATTCGCCGTTTTCATTCAGAATAACGGTGTCGCCCTCCTCGATGTTCCAGTCATACAGCATCTGATCCTCCTGGCGGATGCGCGATTCTGTTCCGTTTTCATCTTTCAAAACAACAACTGCCATGACAGGCTCGTCGGCACCGCGCTCCTCACAGCCGAAATCAAGGTCTTCCTCAATTCGCATTACCTGATATTTCATAAAAACGCCCTTTCTTCAAATATAATTCATGCTTTTTTGTATTCCACACGGTTTTTGCTGTTACAAAACTTTTTATTCCTGAATCGTAAAAATCACAACCCGCTCCCGGCTATCCCCGCCCGGAAACAGATCCATACAGTCGATCTCATCGAGAAATTCCAGTTCCGGCACCGTCATCAGATACGAGATATAAGCATCCGACGGGTAATAGAAAAACAGCTGGATCTCCCGCGGATTTTCGTAGTACGATTCCAGCAGTCTTGCCATCGCTTTTCTTAAGATTTCAAGCGAAAACGGGTTAAAAAAATACACCCGGTCCACTTCCGCAGGAACGGGAAAATTTTCGGCGCTCTCCAGCACAAACTCCGTCCGCGCACCAGAGGCCGCCGCCTTTTTGTTTTCCATTGCCTTCGCATAAATCCGCTCATCATACTCCACACCGATGGACTGGCACCGGGTCTGCGCCGATAAGAAGAAATCTACGCGGCCCTTTCCGCATCCGTAATCGAGCAGCGTATTTCCCTTTCGGATCATCCCCGTGTTTGCCATCCGCTCCAGCACGCAGTACGGGGTCGGCTCATACGGATACCGGTACAGATCCGACCGGCTGTCGTCCCGCCCCATTGTGTGGATCTGAAGCAGCTTGTCCCAGCGGTTTTCGTTTTTATCCTCTCTCATCGCCCGTCTCCCGATACTGTTCGAATAATTCCAGATACTCCTGTTCCACCGCATCAAACGGCCGCACCGCGTAGTCCAGCGTGATGTGAAGCTTCGGTGCATCCCCCTCCTGCGGCTCCTCCAGCAGATTCGTCAAATCGTACCACAGCAGATCATTGTCGATCTGTTTCATCATCCGCTGCTCCTCCGCCGTCAGATCACTGCCAAGATATTTCTCATAAATCACCGAAAGCAGATGGTCCTCGATCTCGCGGTACCGCGGCATTTCCTGTTTTAATGGCCGCGGCACGTCCGACATGTAACACTCGCTCGCGTCATGCAGAAGGCACGCCAGCACCAGCCGCCGGGAATAGCCGCGCGCGGCCGCCTCTTTCGCACAGCAGATGCAGTGCTCTCCCACTGACCAGAACGTCGTCACATGGCCGTTTCCGCGGCAGATCATCGGCAGCGCATGCGCAAAATCCTCCACACAGAGCAGTTCCGGAGCGGGATGCACAGGGTCAAAATGTTTTCTTGTATACGTTGTTATTGTGCTCATTCTTTTATCTCACTATATGATTTTACTGCCGGCTGTCCCGCGTGCGGCTCGCCGATGATTTTTTCCATCCAGACCATATCGTACCAGCGGTCGAATTTGTAGCCGCAGTTGTGGAAGGTTCCCACGAGTTCGAATCCGAGATGCGCATGGAACTCGGCGCTGTTTTTCGTCAGATATTCATCCTCGACCTGCGGATAGCCGATGCAGGCGTAGAGGTTCAGAATGCCCATTTTTTTCAGGCGGTCCGCCAGCTCTTCATACAGTCTCCGGCCAAGGCCTCCTTTTCTTGCATTGTGATCGAGATAAATGGTCAGCTCGCTCGACCAGTCGTATGCGGCGCGGCCGACAAAGGCATGTGCGTATGCATAACCTTCGATTTTTCCATCCTGCTCGATGACGAGGTATGGATATTTTTTCATGATATCACGCATGCGGTTCTCAAATTCTTCCAGAGACGGCACGTCCCACTCGAAAGAAATGACGGTGTATTCTACATAGTAAGCATAAATCTCCAGAATGCGTGCGGCATCCTCTATTTTTGCATCTCTGACAGTAATTGTACTCATAATAAACTCCTCCTCTGACCGTACTGCTTGCGTTTTCTGAACTTTATCTTATCACTCCGCTGAAAAATGGACAACATGATTTCCAGATTTCCTTTTTTTCTAAATTTTTCTGTGCTCTTTGCTTTCTTTCCTGTATAATAAAAGAAACAAGACGGATCACTATTTTTCTTCTTAATGAAAGAAAGGAACGTGCCTATGAAAATTTTAAATCTCGAAAACGAAAACCGGAAATTCACCAAGTCCATCGAAAATTTCCACGTCATGGAATATCTCCAGGATTCCAGCGTCTCGCCGATGACTGCCATGGAGGAGTATTACATGAGCAAAATGAATGTGCGCCGCCGCCAGGTTGTCATTGAACTGGACAAGGAGCACTCCGCGATTATCCAGTCCGGTGCGATGCAGTGGATGGGCGGCCATGTACAGGCGACCGCCGGAATCAAAGGGATCGGCGACCTGTTCGGAAAGGCCATCAAAGGCGCCATGACAAAGGAATCTGCCGTAAAACCGGAGTACGTCGGCGACGGATATCTCGTGCTGGAACCGACCTACAAATACATCATTCTTGTGGATGTCGAGAAATGGGGCTCCTCCGGAATGACGATTGAGGACGGCATGTTCCTCGCCTGCGACGGCAGAGTCAAAACCAAACTGACCGCCCGCAAGAGCATTTCCTCCGCTGTCCTCGGCGGCGAAGGCTTCTTCAATCTGAGCCTCGTCGGCAGAGGCGCCGTTGCCCTCGAAAGCAACGTACCTGAGGACGAGCTGATCGAAGTCGAACTCGAAAACGACGAACTGAAAATCGATGGAAACCTCGCCGTCTGCTGGTCCTCCAACCTTGATTTCACCGTAGAGCGCTCCACCGGAACCCTCGTCGGATCCGCCGTCAGCGGTGAAGGCCTCGTCAACGTCTACCGCGGAACCGGCCGCGTCCTCATGAGCCCGGTCGCCCCGACAGATTCCCTGCCGACTGCAACCAACACGACCCAGGCGAACCCCGCTGTGAAGAACAACCTTCCGCCGGAAAATTAAATTCGAATCCTCTCCGCCCCTATGCCTAATACGCATAGAAAAAAGTCAAATTAAACCTCGTTTTTGATTGACACTTTCTTCAAAACATGTTAGCGTAAAATACGCATTTATCTTTACATTCTTAAGAAAAACCATACGATAAAATACATGTTCTGGAGAAAATGATGAATAGAATAAACTGGACTGAACTGAAACCGCAGATTCAGCAGGTCGGGCGATTAAGTCTGCCTGCGATTCTTACACAGATTACTACGATTGCGATGCAATACATTGATTCCGCGATGGTCGGCGCGCTTGGGGCGAATGCTTCGGCGGCGATCGGACTGGTTTCGTCGACGACGTGGCTCCTCAGCGGTACGATTTATGCGGTTTCAGCCGGTTTTTCTGTTCAGGTAGCGCATCAGATCGGGGGAAATCATGACAAGAAGGCAAGGGATGTTGTGCGGCATGGCATCGCGTCCGCGCTTGTTGTGTCGGCTGTTTTGTGCCTGATCGGGCTTCTGATCAGTCATCCGCTGCCGGGGTGGCTCGGCGGTGCGCAGGAGATCCGGCGGAATGCCACGCTCTATTTTATGATGTTTGCCATCATGCTTCCGTTTTCCCAGCTCAACTCGCTGATGTCGTCCTTCCTGCAGTGCAGCGGTGATATGGTGACACCCAGTATTTTAAATGCCGTCATGTGCGTGCTCGATGTCATTTTCAATGCTCTTTTGATTCCGGTTTTCGGTGTCATGGGTGCCGGTATGGGAACGATGCTGGCCTGCGCCGTCATCAGCCTCACGGGTGCCTGGTTCTGTTGTGTCCGCAATCCGCGGCTGCGTCTCCGCCGGAAGGAAAAAACGGTTTTCGATGCGAAAATTCTGAAAACTGCATTCAAAATCGGTGTGCCGGTTGCCGTACAGGAAATCGCGATGAACAGCGCCATGGTTGCTGCCACCATGCTGATTGCCCCTCTCGGCTCCATTGCGATTGCGGCCAATTCGTTCGCCGTCACCGCCGAAGGCCTCTGCTACATGCCAGGCTACGGCATCGGTTCCGCCGCGACAACGCTCGTCGGCAGAAGCTACGGCGCCGGAAATTACAAGCTGGCGAAACGCTACGGAAATATCTGCATTGCCATGGGCGCAGTCCTGATGGCCATCACTGGAGGTCTGATGATGATCTTCTGTCCGTTCGTCTTTAGCATTCTGACTCCTGACCCGCAGGTTCGCTCGTTTGCCGCCGAGGTACTCCGCATCGAACTGCTCGCCGAGCCGTTTTTCGGCGCTTCCATCGTTGCCGCTGGAGCCCTCCGCGGAACAGGCGATACGTTTGTGCCAAGCCTTCTGAACCTTGGCAGCATCTGGGTCATCCGCCTCGGTCTCGCGGTGCTTCTCATCACCCCGCTCGGCCTGCACGGCATGTGGATCGCCATGGCTATCGAGCTCTGCATCCGCGGATTGCTGCTGCTCTACCGCCAGCATACATCGAAATATTATAAACTGCCCGCAGCCTGACTTGGCGGCAGCGTATAGAAAAAGCGCTTATTTGAGATTTCATTCCCGCCTCAAATAAGCGCTTTCTATTTTACCTTATCCCTTGTTTCAATTCACAGTCGGTATTTTCACGGAGTCTGACATGTCGAAAATAGTTCGACTGTGACCTACCTCATGTCAGTGGAGGATACCGATTTCTCTCCGCCCGCCACTGCTGTTATGTTTCTTTTAACAATTCATCCCACCACTTTAGAAGCGGGAGACTTCTTGTCTACTGGTATTAAAACTGAATCACTTCCGGCTCATCCGTAAAGGAGCTGATCATTGCCGTTGCGTTCTGGAAATTTTAAACGTCTCAACCTCCACAACCCGCTCTTTCCCTCTCGTTCCCCAGATCATCAGATGGACCTTATATTCCACCGAATCCCGTGCATAAAAGAATGGCTCCTCGCGCAGCAATGATGCGCGTTTTCCTTCGGCTTCCAGTATCTTTTTCCGTTTCATTGCCTGCTCCTGGATTTTTCGGATCTGGGTTCCTTCTTCGCCGGTGAAGCGTCGTTTCGGATAATTCTGTGCTTCGCGGGCCAGTTTTTTTTCCAGTAAATCCACGACTTTCGCGTGGCGGCTCGTATGCAGCAGTTTTGCAATCTGTTTTGTGAGGAGTTTTCCTGCCATTTTTCATAAAGTGCAAGATACCGCAGCAGCACTTTATCGCCTGCCTCCGATGCCAGTTTTTTCATCTCCGTAATTGCCTCTTCCGTCGCTTCCCACCACGGGCATGACGGTACGAGATACTGATCCGGCACGGCCGGGTAGCAGCAGAAATTGAGCGGCGGGAAATTGGCCAGCGATGCCAGACGCATTTCTTCCTCGGTGCAGAACGCCTCGCCGAGGTATTCCAGCTTGTCCCGCAGGATCGCAATACGGAACTCAATCTGCCGCAGATACTCGTATCCGTCCACCCAGAAATGACCCGTTTTTCCGTAATCAAACAGATGCACTTCCAGTGAAAGGCGGCTGAAAAACAGCGTGCACACCGTCTCTTTCTGCCGCACGATCAGAACGTACTGCTCCCCGTCTTTTTCCAGTGCAGCATCTATTTCTCCCTCGTATTCCTTCTGATACGTTCCCGTCAGCTCCGCGTCATGAAAAACGAGAAAGCTCTCTGCCGCATCGTTCATCAGATAGACAAGCCAGATCTCCTTTTCTCCTCCACCGTACCGCTCACCCGGAAGCAGCAGCTCGAACTGCCCCTGCGAAAGAAGCACATCCAGCCTTTCCAGTTCCTCGGTCCATGTGATATTTTCTGCAATTTCCATTCCGTGATTCTCCCCTGTTTTCTTTTACTTCCTATGATACACCATAAAAAGGCTCCACTGCAATCCAAAGCAGTAGAGCCCCTTCTCCAAATTTTTCTGTTATTAATCCGTCCCGTTATCCGGCGCATGCCGTCCGCACTTTCTCGTCCAGCGTCGTCTGAATCTCTTTTAAATTCACCGGTTTCGGAATATGCCCGCGTCCGCGCACCGCTTGCGGTCCGTTGCAAAGGTATTTGCTGTCATCGCAAAAATCGGAACATCATTGTCCTCACGCACACTGTTTCGAATTTTTTTCGTCGCCTCGATGCCATCCATCACCGAAATGTTCCATATTTACGCAGCTGGCTGCCATTTTACAGGCCCTGTAGCTTTGCGTCACAGCCTTTCGACTGCTTTGCCGAGATTCTTTTTTTATTTTAATTCATTGCTGTAAGACTCTCTTCTCCTTTCCCATCGGAATATGATATAATGACCTCTGGATTTTGGCAGATTACTGTTTTTAACATTGGAGGTGTACGATGAAATACAGACTCATAACAGAAAACGATTTAGAATATGTTGTCGAAAAAAATAATGAATACTACAACAATGTCGAAGGCTGCTGGACCTATGAAAAAGCCTATAAGAGAATTTATCAGGTACTCACAATGGAAAATTCCTGAAGTAAACTGCGGAATCGCAAGTATGTGTTTCGTCTTGAAAAAGCAGCAAAAATATAGTATAATATTTTTGTTTCTGACCTGGCTGAAACATTTATAATTCTTGTTTCTGTAGCTCAGCAGGATAGAGCGTCCCCCTCCTAAGAGAAAGCCGAGGCATTCCCCAAAGGGAAAAAATGAAAAACAACTTTCAGTTCGAATCTATTCTGAAAAATGCCAAAGGTGACAACAAAGCATTCCCCAATTTGGGGAACGTTCTAATGTTACCAAAGTAAAAAAATCTGTAGATTGACAACTCGAAAAAGAGTTGATAATCTTATATATGGCCGAAGGGAAAAATCCCAGAAACCCAGTAAAATCAAGGGTTTGCGGCATGTGTCGTCATAGCTCAGCTGGATAGAGCACTCGCCTCCTAAGCGAGGGGTCGGAGGTTCAAATCCTCTTGGCGACGGGCTTCAAAGCGTTCGAAAATGTTAGCTGGATTAGCTGACAGCGAACGCTTTTCTTATTTTCTAATCACGTTCGTGGCATGAAATTCCATTCAAAATGATCCATTTCCAGCTAACACAATCCGATTTTTGTTAGCTGACAGCTAATCAAAATCACCGGTTTGCAAACATGGTTTTTCAAGAGTCCAGCTAACATTTGGGTTCCGCTCTGTTGTCACCCCTTATTTGGGGATGTAAATCAGAGAAAAGGCAGGAAAAGAAACAATCTCTCCGAAACCTGCAAACATAAATTAGCTGAAACAGTATTCAATTCTATTAGCTACAGCTAATAGTCAAACGGCAATGTCTGTTTGGAACTTTTCTTACAACAAAAGTTCCAGGCAGGCATTTTTTATTTCCTGAATCCTGGAGGAAAGGAGTCAAGATGACTGATGCAAACAGACAATCAGGAGAAAAAGAAGAAAGAATCATAGAAATTGAGATTGAACGTCTCCGCCCTTTTAAGGAGCATCCGTTTCAGGTGAAAGATGATAAGGAAATGTTTCTTCTGCAGGAAAGCATTGAGAAATATGGAATCTTAAATCCGCTGATCGTCAGACCGGTACCGGATGGCTACTATGAAATCATATCCGGTCACAGAAGAAAACATGCTGCAGAGAAACTTGGATACCGTAAAGTACCGGTGATCATCCGGGTATTAAGTGAAGATGATTCCATCTTAAGCATGGTGGATTCGAATCTTCATAGAGAACGGATCAGCTACAGTGAAAAGGCTTTTGCTTACAAATTAAAGAATGACGTATTGAAAAGAAAAAGTGGTCGAAAAAAGAGCCAAGTTGACCACAAAAAAACAAGAAAACGTTCGATAGATATTATCAGTGAGGATTGTGGTGATAGCCCAAAACAAGTGCAGCGTTATATTTCACTGACAAAGCTGATACCAGAAATGTTGCAGAAGCTGGATGATGAAATTATTTCTTTTTGCCCGGCTGTGGAAATAGCAGCACTGAAAGAAAATGAACAAAGAGAACTGCTTAAAGCAATGGATTATGCACAGGCGATTCCGTCACTCTCACAGGCTCAGCGGATAAAGCAGCTGAGTAAAGAAAAACAGTTATCGCTGGAAAAGATGGAAGAAATCATGTGTGAAGTTAAAAAGGGTGAGATCACAAGAGTGGCATTCACAAACGAGCAGTTACACAAGTATTTTCCAAATTCCTATACACCGGCAATGATGAAACGGGAAATACTGGCACTGCTGAAATTATGGAAAAAAGAATCATGGGAAAGTTAAAGGAGGAAGAAATCATGTGTAAAGTTATATCCGTAGTAAACCAGAAAGGTGGAGTCGGCAAGACCACCACAACCGTAAATGTAGGTATTGGACTGGCAAGAGAAGGTAAAAAAGTACTGTTGATTGATGCAGATCCGCAGGGGAGTTTAACAGCAAGTCTTGGATATGAAGAACCGGATGATCTTCGAATTACACTGGCAACAATGATGATGGATGTTATCAATGAAGAAGATATTAATCTGGAAGATGGTATCTTACATCATCAGGAAAATGTAGATCTGCTTCCAGCAAATATTGAGCTTTCCGCACTGGAAGTAACGATGGGAAATGTTATGAGCAGAGAAATGATCATGAAAGAATATATCGATGCGATAAGATCCCGATACGATTATATCCTGATCGACTGTATGCCAAGTCTTGGTATGATGACAATCAATGCACTGGTTTCTTCCGATTCCGTGCTGATACCTGTACAGGCCGCATATCTGCCTGTTAAAGGACTTCAACAGCTGATTAAGACCATTCTTACAGTAAAGAAAAGATTGAATCGGAAACTGGCGATTGAGGGCATTCTCCTGACTATGGTAGATTTCAGAACCAATTACGCAAGGGACATTGCATCAAGAGTACATACAACCTACGGAAGTCAGATTGAGGTATTTGAAAATGTGATCCCGATGTCTGTAAAAGCTGCTGAGACCAGTGCGGAAGGAAAAAGTATCTACATGCACTGCCCGAAGGGAAAAGTTGCTGAGGCATATATGAATTTAACACAGGAGGTTTTGAAGAATGAAAAATAGAAGTGGTGAAAAGATTAAGCTGGCAAGTATTGATGAACTGCTCGGTGTGGTAAATGAAGAATCTGCAATGGAGATAGAGATCAGTAAGATCCATCCGTTTAAGAATCATCCATTCAAGGTGTTGGATGATGAAAAGATGCAGGATCTGGTAGAGAGCGTAAAGATCAATGGAGTGTTGACACCGGTACTTCTCCGTATGGATGAAAACGAAGATTACGAAATGGTATCCGGTCACAGAAGAATGCATGCAGCACAGCTTGCAGGACTCACAACTATTCCGGCAATCGTAAGAGAATTATCAGATGATGATGCCATTGTGACGATGGTGGACGCTAACATTCAGCGAGAGGAACTGTTACCGAGTGAGAAAGCCTTTGCCTACAAGATGAAACTTGATGCAATGAAAAGACAGGGAATCAGAACAGATTTAACTTGTGTACAAAATGAACACAAGTCAGGTAAAAAGTCACGAGAATTATTGGGTGAGCAAGTTGGAATAAGCAGTGTGCAGGTGACTCGTTATATCCGACTGACAGAGCTTATTCCGGAACTTCTTGATCTGGTAGATAACAAAAAGCTTCAGTTCACGGTTGCTGTAGATATCTCTTACATCGATAAGGAAGTACAGGGATGGATTTACGAATATATCTGCGACACAGGATTTATCAAACCAAAACAGATTGCAGCACTTAGAAATCAGCTGAATGATGGACCAATCAATCAGATCCAGATGTTATCGATTTTCAATAATTGTGTAATGGCAAAGAAAGTATCCCGGTCTCTTACTTTCTCAGAAAAGAAACTGACAAAGTATTTTCCGGATGATTATACAGCCAAAGATATGGAACAGATAATTGAATCATTATTAGAAAAATGGATGCAGGAACAGTCCTGTTAAGGATAGAAAAAGCTAAGAAAACAAAGTCAAAGAAGTTTAAAAAGAGGACTTCTTAGCAGAAAACGAAAGACTAACTATTAAAAGTCAAGCCTTAAAATGATATTTTTTGAAT